>JBCDFL010000001.1:0-72331 GCA_039178165.1 Pseudomonadota bacterium
CTGAGGCAGATTTGCCCTCGCAAAGGTCGGGCGGCTTTGATATCCCGCGCCCGTTGCGGGTGTGGCGGAATTGGTAGACGCACCAGATTTAGGTTCTGGCGCCGCAAGGTGTGGAGGTTCGAGTCCTCTCACCCGCACCACCCTGCCTTTTCGCAGAAAAGGTCAGGGCAGCACTCGAAACATCCGCAGGCGGTAGGCGATTTTCGTAGAAATTCTGCCTGGAGCCTTGGTTCAATACTTGCCTCTTACCCGCACCACCCTGCCTTTTCGCAGAAAAGGTCAGGGCAGCACTCGAAACATCCGCCGGCGGCAGGCGATTTTCGTAGAAAATCTGCCAGGAGCAATGTTCCAGGTTTGCCCTCTAAGCGGAGGATGTTTTCCGAGTTGGTTTTCCCGCCTGCCCCAGTGCCCAAACGCCCCTTGCACCCCCGCCCGGCGCCCAATAGAAGGGCGCGAATTTTGGGCGCCCTGCCATCCGTGCGGGGCCAGACGCTATGGAGCAGATATGCAGGTCACCGAGACGCTGAACGACGGTCTGAAACGCGGCTACGCCATCACGGTGACGGCGGAGGAATTGGACGCCAAGGTCAACGAAAAGCTGACCGAAGCGCAGCCGGACGTGGAGATGAAGGGCTTTCGCAAGGGCAAGGTGCCGATGGCGCTGCTGAAAAAGCAGTTCGGCCCGCGCCTGATGGGCGAAGCGATGCAGGAAAGCATCGACGGCGCCATGCAAAAGCACTTCGAGGACAGCGGCGATCGCCCCGCCATGCAGCCAGACGTCAAGATGACCAACGAGGACTGGAAAGAGGGCGACGACGTCCAGGTCGAGATGTCCTATGAGGCACTGCCGGAGATC
This sequence comes from Pseudomonadota bacterium, assembly GCA_039178165.1. GTDB lineage: Bacteria > Pseudomonadota > Alphaproteobacteria > Rhodobacterales > Rhodobacteraceae > JBCBCP01. The sequence goes on from JBCDFL010000001.1 coordinate 857, forward strand.
CCGGAACTGGAGACCGGCGGGCTCAAGCTCGAAAAGCTGGTCGTCAAAGCGGGCGACGCCGACGTTGACGAAGCGCTCGGGAACCTCGCCGAAACGGCGCAGGATTTCGAGGCCAAGGACGGTGCGGCCGAGAACGGTGATCAGGTCGTGATGAACTTCCTCGGCAAAGTGGACGGTGAAGCGTTCGAGGGCGGCGCGGCGGAGGATTACCCGCTGGTTCTGGGCTCGAGCAGCTTCATCCCGGGCTTTGAAGACCAGCTCGTGGGCACCAAGGCGGGCGAGGAAAAGGACGTGACGGTCAGCTTCCCCGAGGATTACCAAGCCGCGCATCTGGCCGGCAAGGAAGCCGTCTTCGAATGCACCATCAAAGAGGTCAAAACGCCGAAAGCGGCGGAGATTGACGACGAGCTGGCCAAGAAGTTCGGCGCCGAGGATTTGGCCGCGCTGAAGGGCCAAATCTCCGAACGGCTGGAGGCGGAATATGGCGGTGCGGCCCGCGCGGTGATGAAGCGCGCGCTGCTGGACCAGCTGGATGAGGCGGTGTCCTTCGATCTGCCGCCCAGCTTGGTCGACGCCGAAGCCGGGCAAATCGCGCACCAGCTCTGGCACGAGGAAAACCCGGACGTCGAAGGCCACGATCACCCCGAGATCACGCCGACGGATGAGCACCGCACCCTTGCCGAGCGCCGCGTGCGCCTGGGCCTGCTGCTGGCCGAGCTGGGCCAGCGCGCCGAAGTCGAGATCACCGATGCGGAGATGAGCCAGGCCGTGATGGCCGAGGCGCGGAAATATCCGGGTCAAGAGCGCCAGTTCTTCGAATTCGTGCAGAAAAATCCGCAGATGCAGCAGCAACTGCGCGCGCCGCTGTTCGAGGACAAGGTCGTCGACCACCTCTTTGAACAGATCGACGTGACGGAAAAAGAGGTCTCGAAAGAGGACCTGCAAAAGGCAGTCGAGGCGCTCGAAGAAGAGTAAGCCGCGCCACCGCACCTTGATGGGGCCGCTCGCCGCGCGCGGGCGGCCCTTTTTCGTTCGCGGGGGTCAGGATGCGCGGGCGACGTAGGTCCGAAGCATATGCGCGTCGTAAAGCGGCATGGCCATCACCTCGTCCCCGATGCGCGTGACGGAGGGCGACAGGTAGCGAAGGCGCGCGTCGGCCGTTCCGCAGCCCGGCCCGACGGCGAGGCCGCGGGTGACCTGGCACGTTTCGATCAGGCCCTGGTGCAACAGATCGCTGGTCAGCGGGTCGTATTGGGAGCCAGGTCCCGCGCCGGCGCAATTGACGGCAAAGCCGGTGTGCAGCACCCGTTCTGACCCGTCCGGGCCGCTCAGATGCACGTCCGCACCGTCCGCGCGGTGGGTGACGCGGGTAACGAGGCCTTGTTCCAGCCGCGCGATCCCGTCTTCGACCAGGCGGCGCAGGTCCAAGATCGTGTCGCGGGTGCCGCCCCGCAGCCAGAAGCGCAGCTGGCCCGGCACCTTGAGCGCCTCGTTCGGGTCGGTGACGTATCCGGCCAGCGGGTTGGCGAGGAAATGCGCGCGAAAACCGGCGCGGATCTCTCGCATCTCGTCGCCCGCGGCGAGGGCGGCGTCGATTTCGCGCCGGATTTCAGTCAGGAAGCTTTCGGCGGTGCTGTGGCCGGCGCTGAGCTGCGGGCGGGTGAGCTTGCGGGGCAGGCGCGGGATCAGCGGGGCCGGGATTTCTCCGTCCGGCGCGATGAAGACGAAGCGGATATCGCGGTCTGCGCGGAGGCTTTGGCACAGGCGCAGCACGTCGAGCATCGCGGCGTTCCCGCCGATGCAGAGGATTTCGGCGCCGGCCTCGATCCGCTCGGCGATCCGGTCCTCGAAGCCGAAAACGGACGGGACCGCGAAGGGACCGTCGTCGCCCTCGATCCGCATGGTGGAGGGGCCGCCGGGCGCGATGTCCACGCGGTCCGCCGCGATATCGCCATGCGCGGCGGTGGTGACGCGGATGCCGTCTTGGGTCCGGATCAGGGCCGTCGCCTCGTCTTCGATCCGGCGGATTTTGGTCCCCGCAGCGGCCAGGTGGGCGAGCGCGGCGGCGCATTGCTCCTCCATGAAGTCGCCGTAGAACTCGCGGGGGGCGTTCACGCCGTAAAGATCGCCTGCGTCGGCCAACTCGGTCGCGCGCGACAGCCAATCCGGCCGGCGCCCGGCCATCTTGCGCTGCACGTCGGGCCAGCGCGCAGCGAGCCAGGCGGCGAAGTCCGGGTCGATATCGTCGGCGGGAGAGTTCAGCAGATAGGCATATTGCCAGGGCGTGCCCGGCGTGCCCTTGGCATAGGCCGCGCCGCGCCCGAACGTGCCGGCGCCGCGCCCCAAGAGGATCACCTCGTCCAGGGGGTCATGTTTCACGGCCTGCAGGAAGGCGAGGGCGGTGATCCCGTCGCCAACGATCATGTGGGTGCGTGCGGTCATGACTTCGTTTTGTGCCGTGCACCCTATGCCGTCAAGGTCGCGCGCCGCCCTGCGGCGTTAGGCGTGGCGTAAAAAAACGCCGCGCGGTGGGACCCGCGCGGCGCTTGGATGCGTCAAGGCGAGGCGCCGGCTTAGCCGGGCTGTTCGCTGTCCGTGCCGTCCGTTTCGGGCGTTTGCACGCCGGCGCTTTCGGCCAGTTGGTCGTCGTCGGATGCCGCGGCGCCGATGTCGTCGAACAGGCCCTGGATTTCGAACTCCGCGGCGGCTTCCTCTTCGGCGGCCAGATCTGCGATGTTCTTGCCTTGCGCCTGCAGCTCGGCCTCTTCGGGCGAGCGCGCGACGTTCAGCGTGATCGTCACGGACACTTCGGGGTGCAGCGTCACGGTCGCGTCGTGCAGGCCCAGCTCCTTGATCGGGGTCTCGATGACGACCTGCTTGCGGTCGACGGAGAAGCCTTCGGCCGTGGCTGCTTCGGCCGCGTCACGGGTGGTGACGGAGCCGTAGAGGTTGCCGCCGTCGGACGCCTGGCGGATCACGATGAACTGCTGGCCGTCCAGCTTTTCACCCAAGGCTTCGGCTTCTTTGCGGGTTTCCAGGTTGCGCGCTTCCAGCTGCGCTTTCTGGTTTTCGAACTCCGCGATGTTCGCGGCGCTCGCGGACAGGGCCTTTTTCTGCGGCAGCAGGTAGTTGCGGGCGTAGCCGGGCTTGACGTCGACGACGTCGCCCATCTGGCCCAGCTTGGCCACACGTTCGAGAAGGATGACTTGCATGGGTCTTACTCCTTACTTCACAGCGTAGGGCAGCAGGGCGAGGAAGCGGGCGCGCTTGATGGCACGGGCCAGCTCGCGCTGCTTCTTGGCCGAGACGGCGGTGATCCGGGAGGGGACGATTTTGCCCCGTTCGGAGATGTAGCGTTGCAGCAAGCGCGTGTCTTTGTAGTCGATCTTGGGCGCGTTATCGCCGGAGAACGGGCAGACCTTGCGGCGGCGGAAGAACGGTTTTGCAGCCATGATATCTCTCCTTACCGGCGCTCGCGACGGCCGTCGCGTTCGTCACGTTTCTGCATCTGGACGGAGGGGCCATCCTCGTGCGCGTCGACCTTGATCGTCAGCACGCGCATCACGTCGTCGTGCAGGCGCATCAGGCGTTCCATTTCCTGGACCGCGTCCGCCGGCGCGTCGGTGCGCATATAGGCGTAATGGCCTTTGCGGTTCTTGTTGATCTTGTATGCCATCGTTTTGACACCCCAATATTCGTTGTCGATGAGGGTGCCACCGTTGTCCTTGAGGACGGTGCCGAAATGCTCGATCAGGCCTTCGGCTTGCGTGTTGGACAGGTCCTGACGCGCGATCATGACATGCTCGTAGAGCGGCATGCGGGTTTCCACTTCTGTCTGGGCGCATTTCATAGACGGGGCGGTCTTTGGCGCTGCGGCCCCGGCACGAGAGTCTGCGCGGATAAAGGTTGTGCAGCTATCCGCGCCTTTTACACGGGCCGGGCTGCGGTGCAAGGGGTGCCCGTGCAATTCCACGGCTGCGCCCCAATGCTGCCCCGATTGCCCCGCTCTATCACCAAAACGTTAAGGAGGGTTGGGCCATGGCATTCATCGATCAAATCGGGGTTGGCGCCCGCGTGGTGCTGGAGCCTGTGCGCGGCGCGGGTGTGATCCTGCGCCTGGTGCAGCGGATCATCGGAGCCGGTCTGGTGATCGCCGCGGCGATGTTGTGGGTCGCGCCGGGTGCGATTTGGGACTGGGACATCGTACTGATGAAGCTGGCGCTGACGGGCGCAGCCGGGTTTTGCGGGATGTCGTTCCTCAACGCGGCCCGTATCCCGCAGGGCGGTGTGGAGATCGAGGTGGATGTCGCCTGCCGGGTCGTCCGCGTGATCCGCTGGGACGCACGTGGGTCAAAGAGCACGCGCAACTGCGGCTTTGACGCGCTGGGCCGGGCCGAACTGGCGCACGGCATCGTCGGGCTGTGGGATCAGGACGGGGTGCATTTGGCCGATGTGTCCGTGCGAGAGGCCGACGTGCGCCGCTTGCTGGTGCCCGCCCTGCAAAACGCCGGTAAGCTGTAACACCTCAGCCCCCGACTTTATGCGCGGCGGTATATGTTCGCCGATGCGCAGCCTCTGCGCGGGCCGGTGGGTTGCCCCTTTGCCTGGAAACTCCATTTTTGTGTGACACGTTGTTCCAACTCGGAGTTTCCAATATGAAATCCCTCCTCCTCGGCGCGCTGCTGGCCGGCACTTCCACTGCAGCCTTGGCCGCTGACCGCTACACGCTGGATTCCAGCCACAGCCAGGTCGTCTTTTCCTACGATCACCTCGGCTTTTCGACCACTTACGGCATGTTCTCCGGCTTCGAGGGCGAGATCATGTTCGATGCCGAGGACCCTGCGGCCTCCAGCGTCAACGTCTCCATGCCGGTGATGAGCATGTTTACCGGCTGGGAGCAGCGTGAGGCGCATTTCATGTCCGGCGACTTCTTCGGCGCGACCGAAGAGGACATGATCACCTTCACCTCCACCGCCATCGAGGTGACGGGAGAGAATACGGCGATGATCACGGGCGATCTGACGATGAACGACATGACCAAATCCGTCGTCCTGGATGCGACCCTCAACAAATCCGGCCAGCATCCGATGGCGAACACCGCGTGGCTCGGCTTTGACGCGACCACGACGCTCAAGCGGTCCGATTTCGGCGTCGGAGCGTTTGCTCCGGCAGTGAGCGACGAGGTGGAGGTGACCATCTCCATCGAAGCGCAAGCCGCGCCGGCCAGCTAAGGCACACGCACGGACGATGAAGGCCGCGCCTGGGGGACCGGGCGCGGCCTTTTTCGTTGGGGGTGGGGCGGCGTTAGCTGGAGCCTGCAGCCTCGCCCCCGCGAGTCGCAGTGACCTCAATCTGCACGTCGACCGCGAAGGCCAGCGTGCCTTCGTCCTGCTGGCTGGCGCCGACGCCGTAATTCATGCGGTTGAGGCTAACTGTACCCGTCGCGGTCGCCGTGTCACCGTCCACAGCGATGTCGACCGGGAACGTGATGGGCTGGCTTTGGTCTTTGATGGTCAGCGTGCCGGTTGCCTCATGCCCATCTTCGAGCGCGACGATGTCGGCGGTGAAGGTGGCAGTTGGGAAGCCCGCGGTGTCGAAATAGTCGGCGCCCATCGCCTGATCGGTGACGGAGCCGAGGCTGAGGGAGCCGATGGCAATCGTCACCTCCGCGCTGCCCGCGCGGCCGGTGGCGACCGTTTCATCAAAGTCGATGGCGGCGGTGAAATCGGCGAATTCGCCCCCCACTTGATTGCCAAATTGCGTGACGGTCAGCGCGATGGTGCCGTCCTCGACCCGCCATTCGCTGTCGACCTCCTCAAGCGTGGCGGCGGCGGCGATGCCGCCCGCGCTTTGGTAGACGCCGAGGCCGCCGCCGATCCCAAGGGCCGCGGCCCAGACCACGAAGGCGGTCGCGACGGGGCGCGCCACGTGGTGATCGGCGGCTGGCGCCGGCAGGTCCGTGCGCCCGAACCACATGCGCGCCAGCACGCCGTCCCGGTCGATGAGCGCGTGTTTCAGCGCCCCCGCAACGTGCGCCGCCAGCGCGATCAGCAGCACTTTGGTCACGACGATGTGCACCCCGGCAAAGAAACTCTCCACCGCTTGGCTTTGCGGGACGAGGGGCAAGCCCTGGCCGAGCGGCCACCAAATCGGCGCAAAGCCCGTGGTGGCGGCGTGGTGGATCCAGCCCGACAGCGGGACGATCACGAGGCTGGAGTAAAGAAGCCAGTGGGCGGTGTCGGCGGCAAACGTCTCAAGCCGCCGTTCGGGATGCATCGGCGCCGGTTTGGGCTGCGAAAACGCCCAGAGGATGCGCGCCAGGGCGACAAAGAACACAGCGATGCCCAGCGTTTTGTGCAGCGAAAAAAGCCACGCGGTCTGCGCGATCAGGTCGGGATCGGGGCTGGCGGCCGTCTTGATCTGGTAGGCCATGTTGTTGGCGACCGCGCCGAGCGGAAAGACGGTGAAGATCAGAAGGGCTGTCAGCCAATGGAAGGTTTTGGCGACGCTGCCGTAGCGGCTGGCTGTGTTGGCGAGGGACATCTGAGAGCTCCGGGCTTGGGACGTTATGCTGGGGTAACACCTCACCTTGTAAAATTGTGCATCCTGCCCCTGGGGCAAGGGACGGGCCTGTGCGCCGTTGCGCATCGGGGGTGCGCGCGGTAGAGCGGGGCAATGTCGGGAGGGGCTATGAGCACAGCATTCGTTTTTCCGGGCCAAGGGGCCCAAGCCATTGGCATGGGGCAAGCCCTGGCGGCAGCTTATCCCGCCGCGCGCGCGGTGTTCGACGAGGTGGACGAGGCGCTGGGCGAGCGGCTGAGCGCGCTCATCTGGGAGGGCGATATCGCCGAGTTGACCCTGACGCAGAACGCTCAGCCGGCGCTGATGGCGACCTCTTTGGCGGCTTTGCGGGCGCTTGAGGCCGAGGGCGCGGGGCTGGAGCGTGCATCCTTCGTGGCGGGCCATTCGCTTGGGGAATATTCCGCCCTCGCCGCCGCTGGCGCGCTGAGCGTGGCGGACACCGCGCGTCTGCTCCGCACGCGGGGCAAGGCGATGCAGGAGGCGGTGCCCTTGGGTGTCGGCGCGATGGCGGCGCTTCTGGGCCTGGATTTCGAGGCGGCGACCGAGGTGGCTGCCGAGGCGGCGGAAGGCGAGGTGTGCGCCGCTGCGAATGACAATGATCCGGGCCAGGTCGTCGTCAGTGGCCACAAGGGCGCCGTCGAGCGGGCGGTGGAGCTGGCCAAGGCGCGCGGGGCCAAGCGGGCGGTAATGCTGCCGGTCAGCGCGCCGTTTCATTGCAGCCTGATGGAGCCAGCCGCTGGCGTCATGGCCGAAGCGCTGAGCGCCGTAGACATCGTAGAACCGCGCGTGCCTTTGGTGGCGAACGTCCGTGCGGACGCGGTGAGCGATCCGGCCACCATCCGGTCGCTTCTGGTCGAGCAGGTCACGGGGTCCGTGCGCTGGCGCGAAAGCGTCAGCTTTATGGCCGCGCAGGGTGTGACCGACGTGTGGGAGATTGGCGCGGGCAAAGCGCTGGGCGGGATGATCCGCCGCATCGACCGCAATGTGGCGGTGCGCAACGTGGGCACACCCGAGGATATCGCAAAGGCGTTGGAGGCATGATGTTCGATCTGACAGGCAAAGCGGCGCTGGTGACCGGCGCCTCCGGCGGGATCGGCGCGGAGATCGCGCGCGTTCTGCACGGCGCTGGCGCGAATGTGGGACTGAGCGGGACGCGGACGGAGCCCTTGGAGGCGTTGGCGGCGGAACTGGGGGACCGGTCGCATGTGCTGCGCTGTAACCTCAGCGATATGGCCGCGGTGGACGCGCTGCCGAAAGACGCTGCAACGGCTATGGGCAGTCTGGACATCCTCGTGAACAACGCGGGGATCACGCGCGACAACCTCTTCATGCGGATGTCGGACGAGGAATGGTCCAGCGTTCTGGATGTAAACCTGACGGCGACCATGAAGCTGTGCAAAGGCGCCATTCGCGGCATGATGAAAGCGCGTTGGGGGCGGATCGTGAATATCTCCTCCGTGGTGGGGGCGACGGGCAACCCTGGCCAGGCGAACTACGCTGCATCCAAGGCGGGGATGGTGGGCATGTCCAAAAGCCTCGCCTACGAAGTGGCAAGCCGCGGGATCACGGTGAACGCGATTGCGCCTGGCTTTATCGCGACGGCGATGACCGACAAGCTTACGGACGATCAAAAGGCGGGGATCATGGGACAAATTCCGGCTGGTCGGATGGGCGAGGCGCGCGAAATCGCGGCGGCGACGCTGTATCTGGCAAGCGCTGAGGCCGCCTATGTCACCGGCACGACCTTGCACGTGAATGGCGGCATGGCCATGTTGTGAGCGCTGTCATGGCGGCCTTGTCATCCAAAAAAGATGTGCTATAGGCCACGCAGACTTGATCCGGGACGCCCGTACGGCGGTTCGGGGGAAGCCGCCCCAAGGGGCAATTTGGCCCTAAGCCGGGGCCGCCACAGACGGGCAGGCAACCGCCCAAACGGAAATAGAGGACTTTGGATATGAGCGACGTCGCAGATCGCGTGAAGAAGATCGTTGTGGAGCACCTGGGTGTCGAAGAAGAGAAAGTGACCGAAAGCGCGTCCTTCATCGACGATCTGGGCGCAGACTCGCTGGACACGGTCGAGCTGGTCATGGCCTTCGAGGAAGAGTTCGGCATCGAGATCCCCGACGACGCGGCGGAAACGATCCAGACCTTCGGCGACGCGGTGAAATTCATCAACGACGCCCAAGACTAAGCAGATTTCGGCCATTTTGCGCCGGGTGCGGCGCCCTTCCGTGCGGAGGGGCGCTTTTTTCGTGTTTGTGGCGCACGTTGGGATTGCGCGGAACTCACGGCCCGGGATTACTGGCGAAAAAGACGAGCCGAGCAGACCCCATGGCCAGAGCCATCCCGACCATCAACACCGCGCGCTTGACGCTGCGCGCGATGAGGGCGCCCGATTTTGAACGCTACGCAGATCTGTGGGCGGACCCGGCCGTAACCGATGAGGTCGGCGTGCCGGTGCGCAGCCGCAGCGCGGCTTGGACCAGTTTCCTGCGCAATGCGGGGCACTGGCAGATCACCGGCTTCGGCCACTGGGCGATTGAGCCGCACCGGGCGGGCGCACTGGCAGGGCAGGTTGGTTTCGGCTTTGCGGAGCGGGATTTTGGCGCGGATTTCGACAGCTACCCGGAGGCGGGTTGGATGCTGAGCCCCGAGGCGCAGGGCCAGGGTTACGGCCGCGAGGCGGCGGGCGCCGCGCACGATTGGTTCGACCGGGTCATCACCGGCCCGCTGGTGTGCGTGGTGGCCAAGGGCAACGCGCGGTCCTTGGCGGTCGCGCTGCGGCTGGGATACAAGGAGCTGAGAGACAGCCCCGATGGCACGGCGCACCTGATGTTCCGCCGCAGCCCGCCGCAAGGAGAGATGACGTCATGAGCGATTTGGCAGTGATGTTCGGCGGAGGCAGCGCCGACCGTTTCATGGGCCTGCCCGGGGGCGATGTGTCGAACCCTTTGGGCGATGTCGTGATCTTTGGTGCCGACAGCGCGACACCCTACGCCTCCGTCGGGGCCTATTGCGCGGGCGGGGCGGATGCGATCCGGGCGGGCAGCTTGGTGGATGCGGGTGCCTTTGACCGGATGAATTTCGACACGCGTGCCCGGGTGATCCCGGATGGCGTGGCCGTCGAGGATGCGGGCAACGTGCCCTTCACGGACGATGCGGAGGCGATGCGACAACGCCTGCGCGATGCCACGGGCGCGGTTTTGAAGGCGGGCGGCGTGCCGGTTGTGCTGGGCGGCGACGATTCCGTGCCAATCCCGATGCTGCAAGCCTATCAAGGGCGGCACGTGCATATCCTGCAGATCGACGCGCATATCGACTGGCGCGATGAATTCGAAGGGGAGCGTTGGGGCCTATCGTCGACGATGCGGCGCGCGTCCGAGATGCGGCACGTGCAGACCATCGTGCAGATCGGGCAGCGCGGAATTGGCTCTGCCGGGATGGATGAGTTGCGGGCGGCGGAAAAATACGGTGCCGTATTGGTGCCGGGCCACGATGTGGGCCGGGGCGGCGTGGCCGTGGCGCTGGCGGCAATTCCCAAAGGCGATGACGTCATCATTTGCCTGGATGTCGATGCGCTGGACCCCTCGATCATGCCGGCGGTGATTGCGCCCACGGCTGGGGGCCTTGGCCATTGGGACGTCGTGCGTTTGATCCAGGGGGTTGCGGCCAAGGCGCGGATCGCTGGCCTGGCGATGGTGGAGTTTAAGCCGGACGCCGATGTCGGCGGGATCGGCGCGCGCAGCGCCGCGCAGCTGCTGACGACGGCGATTGGCGTGATTGCAGGCCAGGGCGGCGCGTGATCGTGCGGGGCTTGAACCTGGGTCAAGCGACGCTGTAGACACCGCGCAATCGAGATAGGGGGTGAGCAGCATGCGCAGAGTAGTGGTGACGGGGCTGGGGCTTGTGACGCCGCTGGCCGATGGGGTCGAGGCCTCTTGGTCGCGCATTCTGGACGGCCAATCGGGCGTCGGGCCGATCACGGGCTTCGATCCAGAGGGGCTGGCGACGACCTATGCCTGTGAAGTGCCTCGTGGCGACGGGACGGACGGGACGTTCAATGCGGACGCCTACATGGCGCCGAAAGAGCAGCGGAAGGTCGACACGTTCATCATGTTCGGGCTGGCCGCCGCGCAGCAGGCGGTGGAAGATAGCGGCTGGGCGCCGGAGGCGGTCGAGGATCTGGAGCGCACCGGCGTTTTGATCGGGTCGGGTATCGGGGGGCTCAACTCCATCGCGAACACCACGATGCTGATGGAGGAGAAGGGGCCGCGGCGGGTCTCTCCCTTCTTTGTGCCGGGGGCGCTGATCAATCTGATTTCTGGGCAGGTGAGCATCAAGTATGGCTTCAAGGGGCCGAACCATTCGGTGGTGACGGCGTGCTCCACCGGGGCGCATGCCATCGGGGATGCCGCGCGGCTGATCATGTTTGGCGATGCGGACGTGATGGTCGCAGGCGGCGCGGAGGCGGCGATCTGCAAGATTGGGATCGCGGGCTTTAACGCCTGTAAGGCGCTGAGCACGGGGCGTGCGGACGATCCGCAGCGTGCTTCCCGCCCCTACGATGCGGACCGGGATGGGTTCGTCATGGGGGAAGGCGCGGGCATCGTTGTGCTTGAGGAATATGAGCACGCCAAGTCCCGCGGTGCGAAGATCTATGCCGAGGTTTTGGGCTATGGGCTGAGCGGCGACGCCTACCACATCACCGCGCCGTCCGAGGATGGTGAGGGCGGTGAGCGGTCGATGCGGGCGGCCCTGCGCAATGCGGGGCTGGAGCCGAGCGCGATTGACTACATCAACGCGCATGGCACTTCGACCATGGCGGACACGATTGAGCTGGGCGCAGTGGAGCGTCTGCTGGGCGATCATGCGGGTAACGTCACGATGTCCTCGACCAAGTCCGCCACCGGGCATCTGCTGGGTGCGGCGGGGGCGATTGAGGCGATCTTCTCCATCCTGGCGATCCGGGATCAGGTGTGTCCGCCGACGATCAACCTGGACAACCCTGCGGTCGACACGCCTGTGGACTTGGCGCCTAATGCCAAGCGGGAGCGTGAGGTGAACGTCGCGCTGAGCAATTCGTTCGGCTTTGGCGGCACCAATGCGAGCGTCATCTTCGGCAAGGTGGAGTAGGCGGGATGTGGCGGAGCGTCGCCTCCAATGCGTTGACCTTTCTGGCGGTCGGGCTGTTCCTGATGGGCGGCGTGATCCTGTGGGGGCGGGGGCAGTATTCCGATCCCGGCCCGCTGGCGCAGGCGATTTGCCTGCAGGTGGAGCGTGGGTCGAACATGCGGAGGGTCAGTGCAGACCTGGTCGATGAAGGGGCGGTGTCCTCCGGCGCGATCTTCCGGATGGGGGCGGATTACGCGGACAAGACCCAAGACTTGAAGGCGGGCTCCTTCCTGATCGAGCCGGAGGCGTCGATGGAGGAGATCGTCGCCGTGATCACCCGCGGCGGGGCGAGCACCTGCGGGACGGAGGTCGTTTACCGCGTGGGTGTGAACCGGGTGTCCGTGCAAGTGCGCGAGCTGGACCCGGCAACGAACAGGTTCGTGGAGCGGGCGGAATTCGTGGCGGGGCAAGACGAGGTGCCGGCGCTTTACGAGGAGAAGAAGGCCCAAGGCGATACGCGGTTTCGGATTGCTTTGGCGGAGGGCGTGACCTCTTGGCAGGTTGTTGAAAGCCTGAAGGCGATGGACGTGCTGGACGGCGAGGTGGCCGAAGTGCCACCAGAAGGGGCTCTGGCGCCCGAAAGCTATGAAGTACGGCCCGGTGTTGCGCGCGCCGACATTGTAGCCCGTATGCAGGTCGCCCAGGAAGAGCTGGTCGCCGCGGCGTGGGCTGCGCGCGACGCGGATTTGCCCATCGAGAGCCCCGAGGACTTGGTCACGCTGGCGTCCATCATCGAGAAAGAGACGGGCGTTGCGGACGAGCGCGGGCAGGTGGCATCGGTCTTCGTCAACCGTTTGAACCGAGGCATGCGGCTTCAGACCGACCCGACGGTTATCTACGGCATCACGCAAGGCCAGGGCGTTCTGGGCCGTGGGCTGCGCCGCAGTGAGCTACGGGCCGCGACGCCCTGGAACACGTATGTTATCGAAGGGCTGCCGCCGACGCCGATCGCCAATCCGGGGCGCGCGAGCCTGGAGGCCGCTGCGAACCCGCTGGACACGCCCTACATCTTCTTTGTGGCTGACGGGACGGGCGGGCACGCCTTTGCCGAGACGCTGGACGAGCACAACCGCAACGTGGCCCGTTGGCGCCAAATCGAGGCGGAGCGCGCAGCGGAAAGCGAGTAGCGCGTTCATCCTTTGGTAAGGGCAGCGCGCGGAAGTCCTTTGTAAATTCAATGGCATGCGTGCGGTGGCCCTTGCTCCGTCAACCGCTTAACCTTTGACTTTGCGCGCGGCGCAACGTATACGTGTAGGCAAGCTGGACGACATGACAAAGCGGCATCCCACCCCGGGGTTGCCGCTTTTTTCGTGCGGATCGGCGGATTCAAAAACAGTCGAAAAGGCTATCGAGCAGTACCATGACCACTCAAAACACGATCCTTCACAAACATGACGCCGAAACGGCGCGTATCGAGGACCTTCTGAACTCGGTGCATGACACCGTGCGGGGGCTTCGCAATGAGGTGAAAGAGCTGACGACAAAGCTCGGGGATGGGGAAGACGAGACCGAAAAGGACACGAAGGCCAAGGTCACCCGCCTGCATGGCGTGGTGGATATGTGCCACAAAGTGGAGATGCATCTTGTCAGCTGTAAACAAAAGTCAGGCGCCGGACGCGGCGGCCACTCCATCGACCTGCGCGCCGCACGGGCTGAGATCGGGTGCCGCTTGGCTCGCCTCGCAGAGTGCTGCGGTGCGTGAGACGTTCATCAACGAGATCGGGGAGGGGGGGCAGGCGGCCCTCCCTTTCCTTTTTGAATTTTGGGCGATGCCGCACCAGTTGCCGCCCGACGGCGATTGGCGGACCTGGGTCATCCTGGGCGGGCGCGGCGCGGGAAAGACGCGGGCCGGGGCCGAATGGGTGCGGGCGCAGGTCGAAGGGCCGCTGCCCTGGGATGCAGGGCGCTGCCGCCGTGTCGCCCTGGTGGGCGAGACGATCGACCAGGTGCGTGAGGTTATGATCTTTGGCGATAGCGGGATCTTGGCCTGCTCGCCCCCTGACCGGCGGCCGGAATGGCAGGCCGGGCGCAAGCGTCTGGTCTGGCCGAACGGCGCGGAGGCGTCGGTGCATTCGGCGTTCGATCCCGAAGGCTTGCGCGGCCCGCAATTCGATGCGGCCTGGGTGGATGAGCTGGCCAAGTGGAAGAAGGCGGAGGAGGCCTGGGATCAGCTGCAATTTGCCTTGCGTCTGGGGGATGACCCGCGGGTATGCGTAACGACAACGCCGCGGAACGTGGATGTGCTCAAGCGGCTCTTGGACCTGCCGTCGACGGTGCAGACCCATGCATCGACGCTGGAGAACCGGGCGAACCTGGCCGCGTCTTTCCTGGAGGAGGTGCAAGCGCGCTATGCCGGCACGCGGCTTGGGCAGCAGGAACTGGATGGTGTGCTGCTCAGCGATGTGGACGGTGCGCTTTGGACGTCTTCGCGCGTGGCGCAGACGTTGACCGAAGAGGTGCCGGAATTGGACCGGATCGTCGTAGCCGTGGATCCCTGTGCGACGTCCGGCAAGGCAGCGGACGAGTGCGGGATCGTGGTCGTCGGCGCGGTGACGCAGGGGCCGCCGAGTGACTGGCGAGCCTATGTGCTGGCAGACGAGAGCGTTGCGGGGGCGTCGCCCAATGCCTGGGCGCAGGCTGCGATCGACGCCTATCACCGGCACGGCGCGGACCGTCTGGTGGCCGAGGTCAATCAGGGCGGCGAGATGGTGGAGAGCATCGTGCGGTCCATCGACCCGCTGATTCCCTATCGCAGTGTCCACGCGACCAAGGGGAAGGCCAAGCGGGCGGAGCCTGTGGCGGCTTTGTACGAGCAGGGGAGGGTGAGGCATGTCCGGGGCTTGCAAGCGCTAGAGGCGCAGATGGTGCAGATGACGGCAGCGGGCTACGGGGGCGCAGGCTCGCCCGACCGGCTCGACGCGCTGGTCTGGGGGCTGCACGAGGTCCTGATCGCGCCGGCGGCCAATCACACCCGGCCCACCGTACGGTGGGTTTAAGCGCCGTTAACGCTTTGTTGAGATAAGCCTTCTCAACGACGCGGGCTGTGCCCTGCAGGCTGAAACCTTCAGACGAAACAGATGCTTGGCGGGGCCCGCTTTGGGTCCCGCGCGGCGGAGTTTTGCGGATAGGAGCGACACATGTTCGAATTTCTGCGGCGGACCCAAGAGGCGCCCGAGCGCGCGGCCCCCGAGCAAAAGGCATCCGCCACGGGCCGCGTGATCGCGCATCAAAGCGCGGGGCGCGTGGCCTGGTCGCCGCGGGATACGGTGTCGCTGACCAAGAGCGGGTTTGCGGGCAATCCGGTTGGGTTTCGCTGTGTGAAGCTAATCGCAGAGGCGGCCGCCGCCCTACCGCTGGTCCTTCAGGACTTTGAGCGTCGTTACGAGCAGCACCCGCTGCTGGCTCTGATGGCGCGCCCGAACCTCGCGCAGGGCCGTGCGGAGCTGCTGGAGGCGCTTTACGGTCAGCTTTTGCTGTCCGGCAACGCCTACGTAGAGGCGGTGGCGGGCGAAAGCGGTCTGCCGCTGGAGCTTCACGTGCTGCGCAGTGACCGGATGCGGGTTGTGCCCGGGCAGGACGGCTGGCCGGTGGCTTTCGAATATAGTGTCGGGGGGCGCAAGCACCGTTTCGATGCGCGAGAGATGCCGGGCCCGATTTGCCACATCAAGACGTTCCACCCGCAGGACGACCATTACGGCCTGTCGCCGATGCAAGCGGCGGCGACTGCGCTGGATGTGCACAACAGCGCGTCGCGCTGGACCAAGGCGCTGCTGGACAATGCGGCGCGCCCCTCTGGCGCGATTGTCTATCGAAGTGCGGATGGGCACGGCACGCTGAGCAACGATCAGTACGAGCGGCTGGTCAGCGAGATGGAGAGCAATCACCAGGGCGCGCGCAATGCGGGCCGGCCGATGCTGTTGGAAGGCGGGCTGGATTGGAAGCCGATGGGCTTTTCCCCGTCCGACATGGAATTCCAGAAGACGAAGGAGGCGGCGGCGCGCGAGGTCGCGCTGGCCTTCGGGGTGCCGCCGATGCTGTTGGGCATCCAGGGGGATGCGACCTACGCGAATTACCAGGAGGCACACCGGGCGTTCTATCGCCTGACGGTCTTGCCTTTGGCGACGAAGGTTTGCGCCGCCTTGGCCGATTGGCTGGGCGGGTTCGGGGAGACGGCTTTGACGCTGAAACCCGACCTCGATCAGGTGACGGCGTTGGCCGCGGAGCGCGATGCGCAATGGGCGCGGGTGGCGGGGGCGACCTTCCTGAGTGCGGCGGAAAAGCGGGCGATGCTGGGCCTGCCGCCGATGGAGGGCGCCGATGGCTGAGGGGCAGATCTTCGAGCGCTTTGAATGCGCGCCGGGGCTGCGGCTGCAGGCGCATGAGCAGCTGGCGCAGCTGCATTACGACACGATCAACCGGCGGCTGGAGCGGCTGGAACTGATGATGGAGCGGCTGGAGCGGCGGCTTTGGCTGACCGTCTATGGCGTGGTTGCGGTGATCCTGGCGCAGGCGGCGCAAGGCTTTCTGGCGGCGACGCCATGAGTGAGGAGATGCAGATGCTGGAACGGAAATTCGCGCGGTTCGGTGAGGGCCTTGCGGTCGAAAACGGGACCGAGATCAGCGGTTATGCGAGCCTTTTCGGCGCGGTGGACCAGGGCGGTGACATCGTCGGTAAGGGCGCTTACGCGGCCTCGCTAGCACGTGGCGGTGCGGTGAAGATGCTGTGGCAGCACGATCCGGCCCAGCCCATCGGGGTGTGGGACGAGGTGCGCGAGGATGCCAAGGGCCTGTGGGTCAAGGGCCGCCTGCTCGACAGCGTGGCCAAGGGCCGCGAGGCCGCAGCGCTTATCGCGGCCGGGGCCATCGACGGGCTGTCGATTGGCTACCGGACGGTGCGCGCGGCGAAGAATGAGCGCGGCGAGCGGGTGCTTGCGGAGGTCGAGCTGTGGGAAGTCTCGCTCGTGACCTTCCCGATGCTGCCGACCGCGCGGGTCGATGCGAAAGCCGAAGACGGTGCGCTGCACGAGGTTGCGGCGGCCCTGGAAGCGGCGCGGGCCGCGTTGGCGCAAACTTAAGCGAACAAGAGGAAAATCGTGATGAGCAAGACCGAAGCCAAGGCTGCGGCCGGGGAAGGTTTGTCCCCCGCCGAGGCGGTCACGCGCGCCCTGGACGGGTTCGTGGCCGACGTGAAGGGCCTGCGGGCCGAGATGCAAACCAAACTTCAAGCAACGGAAGAGCGACTGACCATGCTGGATCGGAAAACCATGACGACGCGCCCGCCCTTGGCTGGCGCTGTAGATGCGGGTGTGCCCCATCAAAAGGCCTTCAACGCGTACCTGCGTTCGGGCGATGACGACGGGCTGCGCGGCCTGGAGCTGGAGGGCAAGGCGCTGTCCACCTCCGTCAATTCGGATGGCGGCTATCTGGTCGATCCGGCGACATCGGAGACGGTGCAATCGGTGCTGAAAGGCGCGGCGTCCATCCGTGCGATTGCGTTGGTCGTCAACGTCGAGGCGACCACCTACGACGTGCTGGTCGATCACGGTGAGCTGGGCGCGGGCTGGGCGACAGAGACCGACCCGGCGGCCGAGACGGGCACGCCGCAGATCGACCGTATCTCCATCCCGCTGCACGAGCTGTCGGCGCTGCCCAAAGCCTCGCAACGGCTTCTGGACGACGCGGCCTTCGACATCGAGGGCTGGCTGGCGGGCCGTATTGCGGCCAAGTTCGCCCGCGCGGAGGCTGCGGCCTTCATCAAGGGGGATGGCGTCGACAAGCCCAAGGGCTTCCTGGACCACAACATCGTGGCGGACGCGACCTGGTCCTGGGGCAATATCGGTTACATCTCCACCGGCGCGGCTGGAGAGGTCACCGCAGAGAGCATCGTCGACCTCGTCTATGCGCTGGGCGCGGAGTACCGCGCCAACGGCACGTTTGTGATGAACTCCAAGACCGCTGGCCTGGTGCGCAAGCTGAAGGATATGGATGGCCGCTTCCTGTGGTCGGATGGTCTGGCTGCGGGTCAGCCGGCGACGCTGCTGGGCTACCCGGTCGTGATCGCCGAGGACATGCCGGATGCGGATGACGCCAACCCCGACGCGATTGCGTTCGGCGATTTCGCTGCCGGCTACACCATCGCGGAGCGTCCCGACCTGCGGGTTCTGCGCGATCCGTTCAGCGCCAAGCCACACGTTCTGTTCTACGCGACCAAGCGCGTGGGCGGCGACGTGAGCGACTTTGCCGCGATCAAAGTCCTGAAATTCGCGACGGCCTAAGCGCCGGTTTGCGAAGGGGCGGGGGCCCGTGTGGTCCCCGTCCGGTCCCGGATGCGCCGCGCGCCGTGCGTGGTGCCCCTCCGCCCCGGCGGTGCGGCGCGTCCGGCCTGCTGCAGATGCGGCCCCCTGAGGGCCTTGAGGTTGGAGAGCCAACGATGATGTTGATCGAAGAGACCCCGGTTCCGAACGCCGCCCTACCGATGGATGCCTTCAAGGCGCATCTGCGGCTGGGCACTGGCTTCGGCACGGCCGATGTGCAGGACGAGGTGCTCGAAGGCTTCTTGCGGGCGGCTATGGCCGCAATCGAGGCGCGCACCGGCAAGGCGCTGATCGCGCGCACGTATTCCTGGACCCAGAACACCTGGCGGGCGTGCGAGGGGGCCGCGTTTCCGGTGGCACCGGTGCAGTCGATCAACCAGGTCGAGCGGGTCACCCGTGACGGCGTCCGCACGTCGGTGGATGTGGGCACCTATTGGCTGGAGCGCGACGCGGTGCGTCCCCGCCTGCGCCCGGTCGGCGCTGCCTTGCCGGCGATCTCCACGGGCGGGTCGATCGTCGTCAGTTTTGTTGCGGGCTACGGCGCTGGGTGGACCGATCTGCCGGCCGATCTGCGCCAAGCGGTGCTGCTGCTGGCGGCGCATTACTACGAATACCGGGACGAGACGGCGCTGAGCGATGGGTGCATGCCGTTTGGGGTCAGCAGCCTGATCGAGCGCTACAAGGTCGTGCGTATGGGCACCGGGGGCGCGCGATGAGCCGTCCGCGTTTGACCCATCGGCTGACGCTGGAGACGCCCGGGCACACCGCCGACGGTGCGGGCGGTTACACCAAGACCTGGACCGCGCTGGGCGTTCTGTGGGCCGAGTTGCGCGCCCGCGCGGGACGCGAGCGGGATGCGGGCGGCGTGCCGATGTCGCGTCAGGGCTACAAGATCACGGTGCGCGCTGCGCCCTACGGCCACCCCGAACGCCCTATGCCGGAACAGCGCTTTCGCGACGGGCAGCGGATCTTTCGCATTCGGTCTGTGGCCGAAGCTGATCCGGGCGGGCGGCATCTGATCTGCTTTGCCGATGAAGAGGTAGTGTCATGAGCTATGCGGTTGCGAGCGCTCTGCAGAGCGCGATCTTCGATGCCCTTCGCGCCGATGCGGCGCTGGGCGCTTTGGTCGGCAGTGGCATCTTCGATGCGGTCCCGTCCGGGGCGGCGCCGGACCTTTACGTGCTGATCGGCGCCGAAACCGTGCGGGCTTCCAACGACAAGACGGGCACCGGAGCGCGGCATCAGCTGGAGATATCCGTTGTGTCGGACGCGCCGGGATTCTCGGCGGCCAAGGCGGCGGCGGGGGCGGTCTGCGACGTGCTGGACCGGGCGGATCTGAGCCTGTCGCGGGGGCGGCTTGTCTATCTCAATTTCGACCGGGCGACGGCGCAGCGCAGTGATGGCGCGGCGGGCCGGACGATCGACCTGCGCTTTGTCGCGCGGGTCGAGGACACCTAAGCAAATTGGAGAGAACCCATGGGTGCACAGAACGGAAAGGACCTGCTGGTCAAGGTCGACATGACCTCGGACGGACAGTTCGAGACGATTGCGGGCCTGCGCGCCACGCGGGTCAGCTTCAACGCGGAAACGGTGGACGTGACCAGCCTGGAGAGCCAAGGCGGGTGGCGCGAGCTGCTGGCCGGCGCGGGCGTGCGGTCCTGCGCGATCACCGGTGCGGGCGTCTTCAAAGACGAAGGCACGGACGAGCGGGCGCGGCAGCTGTTCTTCGACGGGGAGACGCCGGGATTTCAGGTCATCATCCCCGATTTCGGCACGATTGAGGGGCCGTTTCAGGTCACCTCGCTTGAATATGCGGGCAGTCACAACGGCGAGGCGACCTACGAGCTGTCGCTGGCCTCCGCCGGTGCGCTGACCTTTACGGCGCTGTGAGCATGACCAATCCGTGGCGAGGGGACGTGGCCATCGTGCTGGGTAGGAAGCGCTACGTGATGCGCTTGACGCTCGGCGCGTTGGCAGCGCTGGAGGCGGAGCTGGACGTGCCGTCCCTGGTCGCTCTGGTGGAGCGCTTCGAGGGATCGCGCTTTTCCACCCGCGATGTGCTGGCCTTGCTGAAGGCCGGCCTTTCGGGAGGTGGGCACACGCTGACGGATGCCGAGATCGCTGCGGCGGACATCGACGGCGGCCCGATGGCTGCGGCGCGCGCGGCCGCCGAACTTCTGGCGCGCGCCTTCATGGTGCCGGAGGGATGAGTGCGGGCCTGGATTGGCCGGCGCTGATGCGCGCCGGTCTGCACGGTTTGCGGCTTGAGCCGGGTGCGTTCTGGGCGCTGACGCCAGCGGAGCTGCGCGTGATGCTGGGTGCGGATGGCGCGCAAAGCCCGATGATGCGGGACGGGCTGGAGGCGTTGATGGCCGCTTACCCGGACGGAAAGGATGCGGGATGACCGATTACAAAGATCAGATCGAGGCGCTGGAAGACGGGGCACATGGCCTGGGCGATACGCTGGCCTCAACCTCGGTTTTGCTGACCGGGTTCGACAGCGAGTTGCGGCGTATGCGCGACTCCCTCAATGCGACGAACAAGGATGTCGCAACCCTGGAGAAAGGGCTCAGCCGCGGGTTGCGCAAAGCGTTCGATGGGCTGGTCTTCGACTCAATGTCCCTCTCGGACGCGCTGAAGGCAGTCGCGCAGTCGATGATCGACGCCACTTATAATGCCGCGATCAAGCCGGTGACGGACCACTTTGGTGGCCTGATCTCGAGCGGGGTGAATGGCCTGGTGGAGTCGATCCTGCCCTTCGCGGATGGCGCGCCTTTTAGCCAAGGGCGCGTGATGCCCTTTGCCACGGGCGGGGTGGTCAGCGGGGCGACACCGTTCGGGATGCGAGGCGGACTTGGCGTCATGGGCGAGGCGGGGCCGGAGGCGATTATGCCCTTGGCGCGCGGGCCCGACGGCAAGCTGGGCGTGCGCGGTGCGGGGGGCGGCGGCACCTCGGTCGTGATGAACATTACCACCCAGGATGCCGAGAGCTTCCGCCGCAGCCGCAGCCAGATCGCCGCCGAGATGAGCCGCGCGCTGGGCCGCGGCAATCGCAACCGCTGAGGGAAAAGCCATGACGTTTCACGAGGTACGCTTTCCGGCGAACTTGTCCTTCGGGTCGGTCGGGGGGCCGGAGCGGATGACCGATGTCGTCACGCTGGCCAACGGGTTCGAAGAGCGCAACACGCCCTGGGCCCATTCTCGCCGCCGCTACGATGCAGGGCTGGGCATGCGCAGTCTGGACGATATCGAGGTGCTGATCGCGTTCTTCGAGGCGCGCTTCGGCCAGGTGCATGCTTTTCGCTGGAAGGACTGGTCGGATTTCAAATCCTGCCGGCCGAGCGCGCAACCGGTCTTCGACGACCAGGTGATCGCGGTCGGGGACGGCACGACGCTGGTTTGGCCATTGACGAAAACGTACCGGTCGGGCGCGCAAAGCTACGCCCGGCCCATTTCAAAACCGGTGGCTGGCACGGTGCGGGTCGGCGTCGAACAGGACGAGTTGCAGGAGGGCATCGATTACGAGATCGATGTGACCACTGGGCTGATCACGTTCAAACATCCGCCCGACCCGCAGATGCAAATCACGGCGGGGTACGAATTCGACGTGCCGGTGCGCTTTGACACGGACCGCATTCAGACCTCCGTCGCGTCCTTCCAGGCGGGTGAGGTGCCGAATGTTCCCGTGGTCGAGGTGCGGGTGTGAGTGCGTTTCTGGAGCACGTCCGGCAGGGCGTCACGACGTTGTGCCACGCCTGGGCGATCACGCGGGCGGACTGGCAGACCTTTGGCTTCACCGATCACGACCGTGCGCTGTCGTTTGAGGGGATCGACTTCAAGGCTGATAGTGGCCTGACAGCGGCGGCGCTGGCGCAGACCACGGGCCTGTCGGTGGACAATAGCGAGGCGATGGGCGCGCTGAGCGATGCGGCGGTGCGCGAGGACGAGATCGAAGCGGGCCGGTTCGACGGGGCCGAGGTGCGTGCCTGGCGCGTGAATTGGGCGGATGTCGCCGTGCGGCAGCTCACCTTTCGCGGCAGCATCGGAGAGATCCGGCGCGCGGGCGGTGCCTTCCACGCCGAATTGCGGGGCCTGACCGAAGCGCTCAACCGGCCCATGGGCCGCATCTTTCAGAAACCCTGCACCGCGGTCCTGGGTGATGCGCAGTGCCGGTTCGATCTGGGGGCGCCGGGATATACGGCCGATCTGGAGGTCCGGGATCACGAAGACGCGCGCCTGTTCCGCTTTGCGCCGATGACGGGCTTTGATGCCGCTTGGTTTCGCCGCGGGCGCCTCGACGTGCTGTCCGGCGCGGGCAAGGGGCTGTGGGGGATGGTCAAGGAGGACCGTGACGAGGCGGGCGCCCGGGTGATCGAGCTGTGGGAGCCGATCCGCGCCGCGCTTGAGCCCGGCGATGCGCTACGCCTGACGGCCGGTTGCGACAAACGGTCGGAGACGTGCCGGCTGAAGTTCAACAACCTTCTGAACTTCCAAGGCTTTCCCGATCTGCCCGGGGAGGATTGGGTTATGGCTTATCCCAAATCCAGCGGCACCAATACCGGCGGGTCCCTGCGGTGAGCCGGGTTGTGACCGAAGCCCGGCGCTGGCTGGGCACGCCTTACGTGCACCAAGCCTCTGCCCTGGGTGCAGGGGCCGATTGCTTAGGCCTTGTGCGCGGGGTGTGGCGCGGCCTTTACGGCACCGAGCCGGAGGTGCCGCCACCCTACACCATGGACTGGTCCGAGCCTCAGGGCGACGAGCGGCTGTGGCGCGCGGCCTTGCGCCATCTGCAGCACGCGGAGGTTGAAGCGCCGGGCCAGGTGCTGCTTTTCCGAATGCGGGCGGGCGCCGTGGCCAAGCATTTGGGCATCCAATCCGGCCTTGGGGCCGAGGCGCGGTTCATCCACGCCTATTCGGGTCATGCGGTGGTCGAATCCCCGCTGAGCGTCCCCTGGCGCCGCCGGATCGTGGCGCGTTTCGCATTTCCAAAGGAGGCCTAAGATGGCGACGATCGTTTTGAGCGCGGTGGGCGCGGCCGTTGGCGGCTCCATCGGCGGCACGCTTGCGGGCCTGTCTTCGGTCGCGGTGGGCCGCGCGGTGGGTGCGACGCTGGGCAAGGTGATCGACCAGCGCATTATGGGCGCGGGATCGGACGTGCGCGAGACGGGCAAGGTCGACCGCTTTCGCCTGACCAATGCGGGGGACGGCGCGCCGATCCCGCAGGTCTATGGCCGGATGCGGGTTGGGGGGCAGGTTATTTGGGCCTCCGACTTTCTGGAGACGACGACCACGACCGGCGGCGGCAAGGGCGCCCCTAGCCAGCCCAAGACGCGCAGCTTCAGCTATTCCGTCAACCTAGCCGTGGCCTTATGCGAGGGCGAGATCGTGCGCGTGGGCCGCGTTTGGGCCGATGGTGACGAAGTTGCGCCGGACAGCCTGAACATGCGCGTCTACAAGGGTACCCAGGACCAGCTGCCCGACCCCGTGATCGAAGCCATCGAGGGCGCGGGCCAGGTGCCGGCGTATCGCGGGACCGCTTATGTCGTCATGGAGGCGCTGGCGCTGGAGCCCTTTGGGAACCGGGTGCCACAATTCTCGTTCGAGGTGGTGCGCGCGGAGCAATCGGGCCAGGCGGGCGCCGAAGACGAGATGACCTGCGCGGTGCGCGGTGTCGCGCTGATGCCCGGCTCGGGCGAGTACGCGCTGGCGACGACGCCCGTGACCTACAATGACGGAGCGGCAGGCCGGTGGTCCGCGAATGTGAACACGCCGGCGGGCAAGTCCGATTTCGCGCAATCGTTGGACATCCTCGACGACGAGTTGCCCAATTGCGATGCGGCGGCGCTAATCGTGTCGTGGTTCGGAGGCGACTTGCGCGCCGGAGCCTGCCGGATCAAGCCCAAGGTGGAGCGCAAGGATATTGAGGGGGAGAATATGCCCTGGTCGGTGTCTGGGATGCGGAGGGCGCAGGCGCCCCGGATCGCCGAATCCGAGGGCCGTCCGGTCTATGGTGGCACGCCCACCGATGCCTCCGTCGTGGAGGCGATCGAGGCAATGAACGTGGCGGGCAAGGCGGTCCTGTTCTATCCGTTCATCCTGATGGATCAGCCCGAGGGTAATGATCTACCCAACCCCTACACGGGCGAGCCCGGCCAGCCGGCGCTGCCCTGGCGGGGGCGCATCACGGCGTCGCTGGCGCCTGGCGTCCACGGCTCCCCCGACGGGACGGCGGCGATGGACGCGGAGGTCGCGGCCTTTGTCGGCACGGCGCGCGCGGCGGATTTCTCCATCGGCAACGGTACAGTCAGCTATAGCGGCCCTGCGGAATGGACGTTTTCGCGGTTCATCCTGCACTACGCGGCGCTCTGCGCAGCGGCGGGCGGGGTCGATTCCTTCTGCATCGGGACCGAGCTGCGGGGCCTGACCTGGCTGCGCGGTGCCAACCATACGTTCCCGTTTGTTACGGCGTTGCGGAGCCTCGCGGCTGAAGTCCGCACCCTGGTCGGACCCGAGACCAAGATCGGCTATGCGGCGGATTGGACGGAGTATTTCGGCTACCAACCGGCGGATGGGAATGTTTATTTCCACCTCGATCCGCTGTGGTCCGACCCGCATATCGACTTCATCGGGATCGACAATTACATGCCGCTGTCCGATTGGCGCGAGGGCGACCATCTGGACGCCGAGGCCTTCGACGCTATCCACGATCTGGACTATCTGCGCGGCAATATCGAGGGCGGCGAAGGCTACGATTGGTACTACCATTCGCGCGACGCCGAGGCCGCGCAGATCCGGACGCCGATCACGGATGGCGCGCACGATGAGCCTTGGGTGTTCCGCTACAAGGACCTGCGCAATTGGTGGCTGAACCCGCATCACGAACGGATCGATGGGCAGCGCCGTCCGACGCCGACGGGCTGGGTGCCGCAATCCAAGCCGTTCTGGTTCACCGAACTGGGTTGCGCGGCGGTGGACAAGGGCACCAACCAGCCGAACAAGTTTCTGGACCAGAAAAGCTCGGAATCCTCGTTGCCGAAGTTCTCCAACGGGACGCGAGACGATCTGATCCAGAAGCAATATCTGCGCGCCATGCATGGCTATTGGGCGGAGCGGAACGAGACGTCCGCGGAATACGGTGGGCCGATGGTCGACATGTCCCGCGCCTTCGTCTGGGCTTGGGACACGCGGCCCTATCCGTTCTTTCCAAACAATCTTGGCCTATGGTCGGATGGAGAGAACTATCCCCGCGGGCACTGGATCAACGGGCGGACCTCCACCCGGATGGTTGCCAACGTGGTGGAGGAGATTTGCGCGCGCGCTGGCCTGGCCGCGCCGCGGACGCAGGGGCTGTATGGCACAGTCCGGGGCTACTCGGTGGCCGATGTGGGCGACGCGCGGGCGGCGCTGCAACCGTTGATGCTGGCCCATGCCTTTGACGCGGTGGAGCGGGACGGGACGTTGCGCTTCGTGCCGCGCACCGGCGCCGCGCCGGTGGATGTCGCGCCGGATGCGCTTGCGCGGTCGGAGGATGTGGACGGTGCAGTGGAGCAAAGCCGCGCCGCGGATGCGGAGATGACGGGCCGGGTGCGTGTGGGCTTCGTGCAAGCCGATGCCGATTTCGACGCGGCGACCGAAGAGGCGATCCTCGCCGATGAGGCGACACATGCGGTTTCCGCCTCCGAACTTGCGCTGTCGCTGACGCGCGCGGAGGCCCGGCAGGTGGCGGAGCGGTGGCTGACCGAGGCGCGGATCGCGCGGGATGGGGTGCGGCTGGCGCTGCCACCCTCGCGCCTCGATCTGGGGGCAGGGGATGTCCTGCGTCTGCCGGCGGAGGGCGCGGGACGCGCGGCCCGCTACCGGATCGACCGGGTGGAGGCGGGACCGCTGCAGATTGTCGACGCGGTCCGGATCGAGCCGGAGACTTACATCCCGTCCACGCTGGACGCTGAGCTGGCAACCGTGCGCGCCTTCGTGCCGCCGGTGCCGGTGCAGCCGCTGTTCCTCGACCTGCCGCTGATGACGGGGGACGAGGTGCCGCACGCGCCGCACATCGCCGCCGCCAGCCAGCCTTGGCCGGGCACCGTCGCGGTTTATGCCGCGCCGGAAGACAACGGCTATCTGCTGAACCGGCAGCTGAACGCGCGGGCGACGATGGGCCTGACGCAAACGCCGCTGGCGGCGGCAGGCGCGGGCCTGTGGGATCGCGGCGGCGCGCTGGAGGTCAAGCTGATCGCAGGTTCGCTCGCCTCCGTCTCGGACGCGGCGCTTCTGAGCGGAGCGAACCTGATGGCGATTGGGGACGGCTCTTCGGACAATTGGGAGCTGTTCCAGTTTTCGGAGGCCCAGCTGATCGCGCCGCAGACCTACGCGCTGACGCGCCGGCTGCGCGGGCAATTGGGCACCGACGCGCTGATGCCGGATGTTTGGCCGGAAGGCTCGTGGGTTGTGCTGATGGACGGCGTGCCGGAGCAGATCGACTTGCGCGCGGCGCTCCGCCGGGTGGCGCAGCACTACCGCATCGGGCCGGCGGCGCGAGCTGTCGACGATCCGTCCTACACCTACACCGTTCAGGCCTTCGATGGTGTTGGCCTACGCCCCTATGCGCCGGTGCATCTGCGCCGCAAGGTCGTGGGCGGGGATCACCGGTTCGACTGGGTGCGCCGCACGCGGATCGAGGGGGATACCTGGGAGGGCGAAGAGGTGCCCTTGGGAGAGGAGACCGAAGGCTACCGCGTGACCGTCTTCAACGGGCTCCAGGTGCTGCGGAGCGCCGACACGGCGGGTCCAAGCTGGACCTATAGCGCGGCGGCGCGGGCGGCGGACGGTGCCTATACCCATGTGGAGGTTGCGCAGATCTCGGCCCGCTTCGGGCCGGGGCTGGCGGCGCGGCTGGCGGCCTGATGCGGCCCCTCGCGCATATCGACCTGACGGACGCGGCGCGCGCGCTGCTGGCACAGCCTGCGCCGCACCGGCCCGATCTGTGTGCGCGGATGATCCGCGAGGCGGATTGGGCCGACCGCTACCGCCGCCGGCTGGGCCGGTTGCACGATCTGTGGGGCGACGGCACACTGTCGGCGGCGGCGCGGCAGCGGCAGCGCGCGCCGGAGCGGCGGCTCAGCGACCGCGACTATTGCACCTGCCTTGAGATGGTCCTGCACGCGGTTTTGACCCATCAGCGCCGCGCATGACGGGCATCACATCTTCCTGTTTGGACCTGGCTGCATAATTCGGCTATGTGTCAGGCAGCAGGAGGGCCCGCCATGGCATACCCAGACCACAGCACGGCCGGCGCGAAGATCACCGCTGTCGACCCCGTTTGGACCCAGATCACCGAAGAGGCGCAGCGCGCCGTACGGGACGAGCCGCTGATCGGCGGCTTCGTGCACGCCTGCATTCTGCACCACAAGACGCTCGACAAGGCGCTGAGCTACCGTATCGCGGCCAAGCTTGCCTCCAACGAGATGTCGATGGTCGTTGTGCGCGAGATCGTCGATCAAGCGCACCTGGACGCCCCCGATCTGGTGGAGGCGGCGCGGGCGGATTTGGTCGCGATTTACGAGCGCGATCCGGCCTGCCACCGGCTGCTGCAACCGGTCCTCTACTTCAAAGGTTACCAGGCGATGCAAGCCTACCGCATCGGCCACTACCTTTGGACCCAAGGCCAGAGCGATCTGGCCTATTTCTTCCAGATGCGGGTGAGCGAGATTTTCGGCGTCGATATCCACCCCGCCGCCCGGATCGGTAAGGGCATCATGATCGATCATGCCCATTCCATCGTCATCGGTGAGACGGCTGTCGTGGGCGACAACGTCTCAATGCTGCACTCCGTCACCCTGGGCGGGACGGGCAAGGAAGAAGAGGAGCGCCACCCCAAGATCGGCAACGGCGTGCTGATCGGGGCAGGGGCGAAGGTGCTGGGCAACATCCATATCGGCCATTGCAGCCGGGTGGCCGCGGGCTCCGTCGTGCTGGAAGACGTGCCGCCCTGCAAGACGGTCGCCGGCATCCCCGCCAAGATCGTGGGGGAGGCGGGCTGCGATCAGCCCTCCATCTCTATGAACCACATGCTGGGCAAGGATTCCTAGCCCAGCGCCGCGCGCCTGCGCCCCCAGCGTAGGCCAATCGCGCCGAGCGAGATGGTGATGTAGAACCCCTGGATCAGAGCGGCGGACAGGTTGAAGTCGGCCCAAAGGCTGATCATCACGCAGCTCGACGCTGTGAGCACCAGCACGAAATAGGCGGGCGTCGCGCTGGTCAGCCGACCTAGGCTGAGCGCAAGGAAGCCGCACACATAGATGAGAAAGCCGACGAGGCCCGTAACGCGGCACAACGTGTCCGCATCCAGCGTGGAAAAGTCATAAGCGATCATGTCGCCCTCGAAATCGATTTTTTAAAATGGGTTTTGAAAAAAGCACTCGGAACACGAAGGCCGTCTAACACGGGTGTGGGGCCGGGTCAGGTCCGGTTTTCCGGACCCGGCCCGCGATTTTAGGTGGGCCTGCTTTAGGCCAGCAGCGCGACCGGGTTTTCCAGCCCGTCCACGATGGCGGCCAGCAATTCGGCCCCCAGCGCGCCGTCGATGGCGCGGTGATCGACGGACAGCGTGACAGACATAACGGTTGCTACACTTAGGTCGCCGTCCGGCCCGACCACCGGTTTCTTGACGCCGGCGCCCACGGCGAGGATCGCGCCGTGGGGCGGGTTGATGACGGCGTCGAAATTGTCGATCCCGAACATGCCGAGGTTGGAGATTGCGAAGCTTCCGCCCTGGTATTCGTGCGGCGCCAGCTTGCGGTCCCGGGCGCGGGCGGCAAGGTCCTTCATCTCCGCGCTGAGCGCGCTCAGCGATTTGGCGTGCGCGTCTTGCAGCACCGGTGTGAAGAGGCCGCCGTCGATGGCGACGGCCACGGCGACGTCCGATGGGCTCAGTTTGAGGATGCGGTCCCCGGCCCAGACGGCGTTGGCGTCGGGCACCTGTTGCAGCGCGGCGGCGCAGGCCTTGATGATGAAGTCGTTGACCGACAGCTTCACACCGCGCGCTTCCAGCTGTGTGTTCAGCGTCGCGCGGAACTCCAGCAGCGCGTCGAGCCGGATGTCGCGCCGCAGGTAGAAATGCGGCACGGTTTGTTTGGCTTCGGTCAGGCGCGCGGCGATGGTCTTGCGCATCCCGTCGAGCGTGACCTCTTCGTACGCGCGGCCCTCGTACATCTTGGCCACGGCGCTGGCGGAGGGGCCGGTCGGGGCAGGGGCTGCCGCCGCGGGGGCAGGTGCTGGCGCGTCCGCTTTGGGTGCTTCGGCCTTTGCGGGCTGCGCTTCGGCGCTTTCCACATCCGCTTTAACGATCCGCCCGCGCGGGCCGGAGCCGGTGATCTGGCCGAGGTCCAGGCCCTTTTGCGCGGCGATCCGGCGGGCGAGGGGCGAGGCGAAGATGCGCGTGCCGTCTTTGGACCCGGCGGTTGGGGCGGGCGTCGCGTCGGTCTCTCCCCGGCCGTAGCCTGGTGCCGGGGCGGTTTGATCCGACGGCTCCGCGGGGGCCGCGTGCGAGGACGCCTCCGCCGCGGGGGCCGAGGGGGCGCCGATGTCGTCCGCACTCTCGCCGTCTTCCAGAAGCACGGCGATTGGCGTGTTGACCTTCACCCCTTCGGCGCCTTCTTCCACCAGCAGCTTGCCGACGACCCCTTCGTCCACGGCCTCGAATTCCATGGTGGCCTTGTCGGTCTCGATCTCCGCCAGCAGATCGCCCGAGGACACGGTGTCGCCCTCTTTGACCAGCCATTTGGCGAGCGTGCCTACCTCCATCGTCGGAGACAGTGCGGGCATCAGGATTTCGGTCGGCATCGGCTCAGTCTCCGGAGGGGGCGGCCGCTTGGGCCGGTAGGGGGTCGGGCGCGGGCAGAAGGGGGGCGAGGAACGAAACCGCGAAGATGAACAGGATCGACACCGGCAGGGTCAGCGACGACACCCGCGCTTCCAGCTTCAACGCCGTTTTCATGCTGGCATGGTCACTTGAGCCCCGCCACGCGATGAAGTTCAGCGTCTCCTGCGCGTAGGCGCTGGGCGGATCAACCTGTTCGGTGAAATAGAGGTCGAGGTTCTCGTAATAAGCGCTCGCCAGTCGCTCCTGCTGGCGCACCGCATAGGCCAGGTAGGCAGCGACGAACCACAGGATGATGTTGAAGACGAGGCTGCCGCCCAGCTCAATCTCCACCGGGGCGACGGCAATCGTGGCCTTGCTGACGCCGCCGAGGTTCAAAGCCACGCCGAACGCCGCGATGCCGACGAAGGCGAGTTGGAGGCGCTGCGTCTCCTCCGTCATGCGTTTGATGCTGGCGTAACGCTCGAAATAGGCCCAGACCTTGGGGTCGGTCTTCGCGTCTTCGCGGATGACGGTCATCGCTTTACCGGTAGGTGACTTTGCGCACGGCCTCGATCACCTCATCGGTGGTGACAAGCGCGTGCTTTTCGAGGTTCGCGGCGTAGGGCATCGGGACGTCCTTGCCCGTGCAGTTGATGACCGGCGCATCGAGGTAATCGAACGCCTCCTGCATGAGCACGGAGGAAATGTAAGAGCCGACGGAGCCTTGCGGCCAGCCTTCTTCCACCGTCACGCAGCGGTTTGTCTTCATCACCGATTTGATGATCGCGCCGGTGTCCACGGGCCGGATCGTGCGCAGGTCCAGCACCTCTGCGCTGATGCCGTCTTCGGCCAGCTTTTCGGCGGCCTCGAGCGCGTATTGCATCCCGATGCCGAAGCTGACGAGGGTCACATCCGTCCCCTCGCGCCAAATGCGGGCCTTGCCGAAGGGGATGGCCAGATCGTCCACCTGCGGCACGTCGAAGGTGCGGCCGTAGAGGATCTCGTTCTCCAGGAAGCAGACAGGGTTCGGATCGCGGATGGCCGTCTTCATCAGGCCCTTCGCGTCGGCGGCGGAGTAGGGCATCACCACCTTCAGGCCGGGGATCTGCATATACCAAGCGGCGAAGTCCTGGCTGTGCTGCGCGGCCACGCGGGCGGCGGCGCCGTTGGGCCCGCGGAAGACGATGGGGCAGCCCATCTGCCCGCCGGACATGTAGAGGGTCTTGGCTGCGGAGTTGATGATCTGGTCGATGGCCTGCATCGCGAAGTTCCAGGTCATGAACTCCACGATGGGTTTGAGGCCGCCCATGGCCGCGCCCACGCCGATCCCGGCAAAGCCGTGTTCGGTGATCGGTGTGTCGATGACCCGCTTGCTACCGAACTCATCCAACAACCCTTGGGAGACTTTGTAGGCGCCTTGGTATTCGCCCACCTCCTCGCCCATCAGGAACACGTCGGGGTCCGCGCGCATCTCTTCGGCCATGGCGTCGCGCAGCGCCTCGCGCACGGTCGTCGCCTTCATCTTGGCATCCGCTGGCCAATCGGGCGAGGTGTCGGTCTGGGGCTCCGTGATCGGCTGCGCCGGTGTGGCGGCGGTGGCCTCGGCCTCCACCTTGCCTTCCTCGCCCGACAGGGTGGCCGGGGCGGGGGCGGAGGCCTCTCCCGCATCCTCGGGCACATCCTCGCCTTCCTCGACCAGCACGGCGATGGGCGTGTTCACCTTCACGCCTTCGGTGCCTTCGGCGACCATGATCTTGCCCATGATCCCTTCGTCCACGGCCTCGAATTCCATCGTGGCCTTGTCCGTCTCGATCTCCGCCAGAATGTCGCCAGAGGACACGGTGTCGCCTTCCTTCACCAGCCACTTGGCGAGCGTGCCTTCCTCCATCGTGGGGGAGAGGGCGGGCATCAGGATTTCAGTTGACATTTACATAGCCTCCTGCGGGATCTCGTCGGCGTAGATGTCGGTCCAGAGCTCGTCGAGGCTCGGCTCGGGGCTGTCCTTGGAGAACTCGGCGGAGGCGTTGACGATTTCCTTGATCTCTTTGTCGATGGCCTTGAGGTCGTCTTCGGACGCGTGTTTGCCCTGCAGCAGCATCGCGCGGACGGCCTCGATCGGGTCGCGTTCTTCGCGCATCTTCTGCACCTCTTCGCGGGTGCGGTACTTGGCCGGGTCGGACATGGAGTGGCCGCGGTAGCGATAGGTTTTGACCTCGAGGATGTAGGGCCCCTTGCCCGCGCGGCAGTGGGCGACGGCCTTCTCTCCGGCCTCTTTCACGGCAAGCACGTCCATGCCGTCCACGATCTCTCCGGGGATGCCGAAGGGCGCGCCGCGGGTGTGGATGTCGTCGGTGGAGGTGGAGCGCTTCTGGGCCGTGCCCATGGCGTACTGGTTGTTTTCAATGACGAAAATCACCGGCAGGTCCCACAGGGCGGCCATGTTGAACGTCTCGTAGACTTGCCCCTGGTTCGCGGCGCCGTCCCCGAAATAGGTGAAGGTCACGCGCCCGTTGTCGCGATACTTGTCGGCGAAGGCGAGGCCGGCGCCCAGCGGCACTTGGGCTGCGACGATGCCGTGGCCGCCGTAGAAATGCTTCTCTTTCGAGAACATGTGCATGGAGCCGCCCTTGCCCTTGGAATAGCCCCCCTCGCGGCCCGTCAGCTCGGCCATGACGCCGTTTGGATCCATGCCGCAGGCCAGCATATGGCCGTGATCGCGGTAGGAGGTGATGCGCTTGTCGCCCTCTTCGGCGGCGGCCTCCAGCCCCACGACGACGGCTTCCTGGCCGATATAGAGGTGACAGAACCCGCCGATCAGGCCCATGCCGTAGAGCTGGCCGGCCTTCTCCTCGAACCGCCGGATCAGCAGCATGTCTTTGTAGTAGGTTTTCAGCTCGTCCGCCGAGACGTTGGCCAGATCCTTGCCCTTGCGTGCCGCCATGGGCCCCTCCCGCGCGAAGATAGTTTAGCGTTAAACTATTCGTTACAAGGATTCGCCGCCGTATGCACCGACAATTTTGACGCAGCGTCGCTTAGGCCACGGCCGACAGCGTTCTTGCCCCCGCCAGCAGCACCCGCTGATCATCGAGGAAGCGTTTCTGGTCCCGTTTCAGCTCCTTTTCCAGCTTTTTGGTGTCGTCCTCGCCCTTCAGCCAATCGCGGATCTGCTGGACCACATCGCGCACGACGTCGATCACCTCCTCGATCCGGTTGATCCATTTGTAGATGTTGAGGATGTTGCGGATCCGGGCGGCGAGGAAGGCCAGGATCGCGTAGGCGACGGCGTGCTGCACCTTGAACGCCTCCACCCGTTTGAGGATGGCGCGCACGACCTTCGTGTCGGTCAGCTTTTGCTTGATCAGTGCTTTGATCTCAGTGGCTTTTTTCTGCAGCCCTTTGAAGGTGGCGACCAGGCGGCGGAACGCGGCCTTGGCGGAGGTCACGGCGGTGCCGAGCCGGGCAAAGGCCTTTTGCCCGATCGCCTTGACCAGCGCCTTCTTGTTTTTGCCCCAGATCGCGACCCGCTTGACCTGCAGGGCGAGCCATTTGCCGATGCGGGGGATGTTGCGTTTGGCGTAGCGCATCGTCGCCTTCAGCACGATGGGTGACAGCACCCGCACCGCGCCCACGACGGCCGCAACCGCCAACGCGCCCAAAGCTGGTAATGGCATGATACCTCCCCCTTCCGTGTCCTTGTGAGGCGGAGGTTCGGCACAGCGGGGGCAAAGGTCAAGATGCGCGGGGCGCTACAGCCCCGGATGGCCCAGGCCCCAGACGCGGGGCGTGTCCTGGGACAGCCGCGCGTGTTCAAGCTGATCCAGCGCCGCCAGTGCCCCATCGGCGCAGCCCGTTCGCGCGAGCGCCTTGGCGTAGGCCGCGCGCACCGACGCCACGCCCCAGGGCAGCCGCGCCTGTGCCAGCCAGGCGCGCAAGGGGGCCGGCAGATCGTCGAACCCGCGCATCGGCCCGCCGCGCCGGAATCGGCGTTTCAGCGTGCTGCGGCCACAATTGCGGGGGCGTCGGGTCATGCGCATCTGATATGTTATAGCATAACGCGCCGCAACCCGTACGACCGAGGCCGCGCTGACGGGGCAGCGCTGGCGGTCTGACGACCCCGATGCGTCGGCGGATTACGACCTGGACGCGGTCATCCCGGGCGCGGACACTTGGAAATACGGCGCGTTCTTCTGAGCCGCTAGCGGATCACGATCTCGTCGCTGCGGACAAGGCCCAGCACGTCGCGGGCTTGTTCGTCCAGCAGGTCGAGGTCGAGGTAATCGTCCGACAGGCGGCGGGTGAGGTTTCTCATCCGGGCCACATCGGCTTCGACCGCGCGCAGCTGGGCGCGCAGATCCGTCGCCTCCGCTTCGATCTGGGCGCGCTGGAAGAGGCCGTATTCCCCCTGCACGGCGGCGAAGGTGAAATAGAGGGCCAGGACGAACGCGATGGCGAAAAACAGGACGGAGCCTAGGGATTGCTTGCTCATGATGTCTGCCTCGGACGCGCCTCTGAGCGGGCGCTGGGCAGAGCATAGCAGAGGTGATTCGCGAGGGGAATCCCCCCGCGAGAGATCAGGCCGACAGGGCCGCGACGCCGGGCAGGTCCTTGCCTTCCATCCATTCCAGGAAGGCGCCCCCGGCGGTGGAGATGTACGTGAATGCGGACGCCGCGCCCGCGTGGTTGAGCGCCGCGACCGTGTCGCCGCCCCCTGCGACCGAGGTCAGGCGCCCGGCGGCGGTCGCGTCCGCGGCGCAGCGCGCGGCCTCCACCGTGGCCGCGTCGAAGGGCGCAATCTCGAACGCGCCGAGGGGGCCATTCCAAATGAGGGTCTGCAAGTCCGCGATCTCCGCCGTGATCTCCGCCACAGCGGCGGGTCCGGCGTCGAGGATCATCTGGTCGTCCTCCAGCTCCGTGGCGGCGGTCAGGGGCAGGGTGTCGAAGGGGGCGCCAGCCTCGAACGCGCGGGCGATCTTGCCATCCCTGGGCAGGATCACGCGGCAGCCATGGGTGCGCGCTGTGTCCAGGATGGCGCGGGCGGTGTCCGCCATGTCGTCCTCGCGCAGGGATTTGCCCAAGCCCGCGCCCTGGGCGGCGAGGAAGGTGTTGGCCATCCCGCCGCCAATGATCAGCACGTCGAGCTTGCCCACGAGGTTGTTGAGCAAATCGAGCTTGGTGGAGACCTTAGCCCCGCCGACGACAGCGCCTACGGGCCGCTGTGGATTGCCGAGCGCGGCCTCCAGCGCCTCCAGCTCCGCTTGCATCAACCGGCCGGCGCAGGACGGCAGCCGCCGCGCCAGCGCCTCCGTCGAGGCATGCGCCCGGTGGGAGACCGAGAAGGCGTCGTTGCAATACACATCTCCCAGCGCGGCGAGGCGGTCCGCGAAGGCGGGATCGTTCGCCTCCTCCCCGGGATAGAAGCGGATGTTTTCCAGGAGCAGGACTTCGGCCTGCCGGATTTCTTCGGTGCCGGCCTCCACCGCTTCCAGCGTTTCGGCCAGGGTCACTTTGCGGCCCAAAGCGTCCGCGAGGGCCGGCACGATCTGGCGCAGCGACATGTCGAGGTTCACCTTGCCCTTGGGCCGGCCGAAATGCGCCAGTAGCACCGGCGTGCCGCCGGCGGCGAGGATGGCATGCACCGTGGGCAAGATCCGGTCGATGCGGGTGGTGTCGGTGACGCGCCCGCCTTGGACCGGCACGTTGATGTCCACGCGGGTCAGCACCCGCTTGCCCGCCAAATCCATCTGGTCCAGCGTTTTCCAAGCCATGGGGTGCGTTCCGTCTTTCATGGGGGCCTCTTCCGGGTCAGTCGCCGTCTTCTTGCGCCCCGGCGGCGGTGCGTCAACCGGCTTGGCTTTGCCCCGCTGCGGCCTTAGGTAACAGTTCACGCTAACATTGAGACGATCTGACAGGAGCGCCCCCATGGCCGACATCGACGACCCCGAAAACACCATCCTGATGGAGCTGAAAGGGGGCACGGTCACGATCAAGCTGCTGCCCGACGTGGCGCCCCAGCACGTGGAGCGGATGAAGACGCTGGCCCGCGGCGGCGCCTATGACGGGGTGGTCTTTCACCGGGTGATCGACGGCTTCATGGCGCAGACGGGCGACGTGCAGAACGGCAACAAGTACAAGGATTTCAACCTGCGCATGGCGGGCACGGGCGGGTCGGACATGCCGGATCTGCCGGCGGAATTCTCCAAGGTGCCGCACGCGCGCGGATCGCTGGGCGCGGCCCGCTCGCAGAACCCGAACAGCGCGAATTCGCAGTTCTTCATCAACTTCAACGACAATGACTTCCTGAACGGGCAATACACCGTCTATGGCCAGGTGATTTCGGGGATGGAGCATGTGGACGCGATCACGCGGGGCGAGCCGCCGGCGGACCCGGACAAGATGATCAGCGTCAAGGTGGCCGCCGATGTGGGGTAAGGCCGCGATATTCGCCCTGATGGCGGGGGCGGCCAGCGCCTCCGGCATCGAGATCACGGTCGAGGGGCAAGCCAACGGCGTCATCAAGATCGACCTGCTCGAAGACATCGCGCCGGCCCATGCCGAGCGGATCACGACGCTGGCCTCCGAGGGGGCTTACGACAACGTGATGTTCCACCGGGTGATCGAAGGCTTCATGGCCCAGACCGGGGACGTGGCCAACGGCAAGGTTGGCGGCAATCTGCGGATGGCCGGGACGGGCGGGTCGGACTACCCGGACCTTCCTGCGGAGTTTTCGGACGTGCCGTTCGATGCCGGTGTGGTCGGCATGGCCCGCTCGCAATCGCCCAACAGCGCCAATTCGCAGTTCTTCATCATGTTCGAGCCGGGCTACTTCCTGAACGGCCAATACACGGTCGTGGGCCGCGTGACCGAAGGCATGGATGTGGTCGAGGCGATCAAGCGGGGCAATCCACGCTCCGGCGCGATCCAAGACGGTGCGCCGGATGTGATGGTCTCGGTCGTCGCGACCGAGTAGCCGATTTTGGTGGGGGCGCTGCCCCCACACACGCAATTTTGGTGGGGGCGCTGCCCCCACGCCCCCGGAGTTGTTTTTGGCCAAGTGAAGAGGGGAGGGTATCCCCTGCTGCTAAGCCCGTCTCGGGATGGCGAGGAAGGCAATGAGGGCCGAGGCGAGGCACAGGGCGGCGCTGAGCCAACCGATCGTGCCGAAGGCGGCGGTCATGGCGGCGGCATGGCCCTCGGTGTCGCTGGGCACGCCGAAACTGGCTTGTCCGCCACTGGCGGCGTAGCGCGCGGCGATCAGCGGCCCGACGGCGGCGACGAAGATCAGGCCGGCCATGCGGGTGATGGCGTTGTTCACGCCCGAGGCAACGCCCGTCTGCGCGTCCTCCACCGCGCCGATCACCGTCGCCGATAGCGGCGCCACCACCGCGGACATGCCCAGGCCCACGAGGCACATCGCCGGAAGGATATGCCACCAGAGGTTCTGGAACGGCGCCAGCGCGGCCATGGCGGCGTAGCCGGCGGCGACGATCAGGCTGCCGCCCGCCAGAAGGGGCGCGGGGCCGATCCGGTCGGCAAAGCGGCCAGCGCGGGCGCTGAGCAGGGCGATGAAGACCGACATGGGTGCGAAGGTGGCTGAGGCCGCGATCTCCGAATAGCCCCAGCCGGCGATGAAGGTCATCGGCATGAAGAAGAACATGATGTTCAGCGCGCCGTAGAGCAGGAAAGTGAGCAGGTTCGCCGCCGAAAAGGCCCGCGCTCGGAAGAGGCTGAGGGGCATCATCGGCGCAGGGCTGCGCGCCTCGATCCCTAGAAAGGCAAGTAGCAAGGCACCGCCGGCGAGGGCCCAAATCCATGCCTCTGACGTCAGGCTCCAGGCGAGAGCCAGGAGCGCTGCAGTCGCGACCGCGGCGCCGGGCGCGTCCAGCCTCTGGCCTTCCCGCTTGGGGTCCTGATCGACGTTCCGCCAGAGCAGCCACAGGGCGAGGCCGCCCAGCGGCAGGTTCACGGCGAAGATCCAGCGCCACATCTCCGGCCCGCCGAGGGTCAGTGCGAGGCCCCCGACGATGGGGCCGAGGGCCGTCGTCAGCGCGGAGGCCGCCGCCCAGATGCCGATGGCCCAGCCACGCTCCTCCCGCGGGTAGGCGCGGGCGATCAGGGCGAGCGAGCCCGGTACCATGATCGCCGCGCCGATCCCTTGCACGGTCCGCGCGCCGATCATCACGGAGGGGGAGGGGGCGATGGCGCAGACGACAGAGGATGCGAGGAAGACACCGATGCCGATCCCGAACACGCGGGCGAGGCCGAAGCGATCCCCCGCCGCGCCGCCCACCAGGATCAGCGCGGATAGGGTCAGCATATAAGCGTTGTGGATCCACTGGGCCTGCGCGAGGTCCGCGCCGAGCGAGGCGCGCATGGCCGGCAGGGCGATGGACACGACCGTGCCGTCGATGAAGCCCAGCGCCGAAGCCAAGATCGCCGCCACCAGCAAGTAGGGCCGTGCGGCGGCGTTGCAGAAGCCGGAGACAAAAACGGGCGCCGCGGTCTCACCGGGCGCCCGTGGAGCATCGGCCATTTGGGCCGGACCTTAGGTTTTATCTTGCGCGGCTGGCGCCGGCGCTGCGGCGGCGGGGCGCGGCGCTGCGGGTTTGCCGCCTGCGTTCAGCGGGTCGTCCTGGCGCTGCACGGAGCCCTCGAAATGGGCGCCGGACTCGATGGCGATAGTCTTGTGGATGATGTCGCCCTCGACCCGTGCGGTGGAGGTGAGGCGGACCTTCAGGCCGCGCACCCGGCCCACGATGCGACCGTTGACGACGACGTCGTCGGCGATGACTTCGCCCTTGATCGTGGCGCTTTCGCCGATGGTCAGCAGGTGGGCGCGAATGTCGCCCTCGACCGTGCCTTCGACCTGGATGTCGCCGGTCGTCTTGAGGTTACCGGTGATGTGCAGGTCCGCCGACAGGAGGGATGCGGGCGGTTTGGCCTTGGGCGCGCTGGCCTTGAATTCGCTCGCTGCGGGGGCGCTGGGCGCGCTGGGCGTCGGGACCGCGGGCTTGGGCCCGTCGTCCTTCGGGGCGGGGTCGTTGATCTTGCTCTTAGAAAACATCGTTCGCTGCCTTGATGTAAATCATGGGGTTTACCGCTTTGCCGCCGACCCGCACTTCGTAATGCAGGTGCACGCCGGTCACACGTCCAGAGGCTCCCATATCACCGATCCGATCCCCGCGCGAGACCCTTTGGCCAACTTTGACGCGGAGCCGGCTGAGATGCGCGTAGCGCGTCTCGATCCCGAATTGGTGCTGGATTTTCACCAGCCGGCCGTAGCCCGACGACCAGCCCGCATGGGTCACGACGCCGTCTGCGGTGGCGTAAAGGGGCGTGCCCAGCTTGGCGGCAAAGTCGACGCCGTTGTGCATCCGGCGCCCGCCCGTCTTGGGATCGCGGCGGAAGCCGAAGCCCGAGGTGAAGCGGTAGGCGTTCTTGACCGGATTGGCAAAGGGCGCTTGCTGTGCCGCAATGCGGTAGAGGTTGAGCGTGTCCATCTGCTCCAGCAGGCGGTTGGCGCGCAGCATGTCGGGGCTTGGCGCCTGCCCGCGGGTGGAGAAGGACAGGGGCGTCAGCGGCCCGCCCTGGCCGGAATAGCCGCGGCGCACCTGTTCGATGATGCGATCGGTCGGCATGCCCGCGCTGCGGAACATCTTGTCCAGCGGCTCGACCGAAACGGTCATCGCCTCTTCGAGTTGGCGGAAGATGCGGTCGTTCTGTTCCTGCATCTCGCTGATCTGAAGCTGCATTTCGCTGGCCTGGTCCAGCGCTTCCTTGGCGTCGGCGGCGATCTGGTCGCGTTCGGCCGCGGTTTGGGCCAGCGCGTCTGCCACTAGGTCCATCTGCGCGCCGCCCGATGCGGCGCCAATGGCCGCGGGTCCGCCTGCCGCCTGAGCCTGTAGCGCAGCGACCTGTTCGCGGGCATCCTCCCGCGCCTGCATCGTGTCGCGCAGGGTGGACTGGATCACCTCGATCCCCGTCTCCAGTTCGCGCCGGCGGGTCTCGCTTTCCAGCAGCTGCGATTGCATCACGCTGATCTGCTCCAGCGCGGCGTTGAACCGTTCTTGGGCCGCCAGCGCTTCAGTCGCGCGGGAATCGCGTTGGCTGGCCAGCTCGTTCAGCCGCGCCTCGTACGTGCGTTGGTCGCGCTTGGCTTGTTCACGGAAGTTGCCGGCGCCAATGCTGTCCATCAGGATGATCGCGGCGGCCACCATGGCCCAGGCGACGATGACGGAGGATCCGGCAAAGGCCAGAAGCTGCATCCCGGGCCGAACCCGGATGAAGCGGGTGTCCGTGTCGGATTTCAGGAAGACACGGCGTTCGGGGAACCACCGCTCTAGGCTTGCGTGTAACCTGACGCTGAATGCACTGCGCACGCTCAACTCCCTCATCCCCAGCCGGGCCGCTTGGCGTTTGAGTGATGCGCGCGGCTTTGGCTCTGTCCCGTGCTTGCCAGGTCCCCACACCGCGGCAAGCCGGTTGTGCATAACCAGACGCTCGCGTTCGGGCAACCGCTTTGACCTAACGTCGCAAAGTCTTGCGAAGCTTGGCGAAAATCTGCCGATCTGCGCCTAGCGCGCGGCCAGCGGCCAGTAGAAGTCGGGCGGCAGGCCCGCCTCGGCGCGTTTCTCTTCGTTGAACGGGGGCTTCAGCGCGCCGTGGAAGTACTTTTGAACCAGGCCGTGAAAGGCGTCCTTGGGGTCGAGGTTCTCGCGTCCGCAGAGGAAGTGGAACCATTTGGAGCCGTAGGCGACGTGGGCGACTTCCTCGCCATAGATGACCTCCAGCGCGTCGACGGCTTGGGTGATGCCGGCCTTGCGGAAGACCTCGATCATGTTGGGCGTCACGTCGAGGCCGCGCGCCTCCAGCACCATGGGCACGACGGCCAGCCGGCCCATAAGGTCGTCCTTTGTGTCTTCGGCGGCCCGCCACATGCCGGCATGGGCGGGCAGAGCGCCGTAGTGGGAGCCGAGGCTTTCGAGGCAATCGCAGACCAGATTGAAATGCTTGGATTCCTCGTCCGCCGCTTTGACCCAATCGTCGAAGAAGCCGGGCGGTATGGGCACATGGCTGAACCGGGCGATGATGTCCCAATGCAGGTCGACTGCGTTCAGCTCGATATGCGCGACCGCGTGCAGAAGGGCGATGCGGCCCTCGTGGCTGCCAGGCTTACGGTGCGGCACGTCGCGCGGGTGCAGGAGTTCGGGCCGGTCCGGCCGCGCTGGGCGCAGCGGCGGGTCGGCCGTGCCGATCTCCGGCATCCCGTCCTTGCGCGCAGCCCGCCACGCGGCGGCGTGCCGCCGCGACAGCGCGGTCTTCGCGCGCCCGTCGGCGGTGCGCAGGACGGCATCGGCCATTTGGGCGAGGGGAAGCATTGATGAATTCCTCAAGACAGGGCCGCCTAAAGGGGCGGAAGGCGGCGCGTGTGGCGGATCAGGATGATCTCAACCTCCTCCTCGGCTTCCGACACGCGAAAAAATACCTGATACTTGGTTCCGGCGACATCGAGAACGCGGCGCCGTCCCTCCCAATGTCGACCGAGCAGGGGAGGTCTGAAGCATTTGGGCGGCTTGCAATATCCTTGACGCCGTGGCTGCTGCTGCGCGTGGATTATGCTCTGCGATGTAGTCCTTGATGCGCGCGAGGTCTCGTTCCGTGCGCGGAGATATCTTCAGCTTCATTTGAGGCCAAGACGCTTCCACACATCTTCGATTGGAATTCCGAGCCCGGCGTCAAGTTCCGCTTCCGATGCTTTGAGGTCCCGTTCCAGTTCCTCGAAATAGCCTTCGTCGTAGGGCCCGTCTTCGGGCCCGTCGTCGATCCACTCGGAGATATCGCGCTTTTTCGGCTGCTCGTTCATGCCTGTAGCCTACGCCACAAGTGGGTTTCAGCCAAGGGCCTGCACCGCCTCCAGCACCTTCTCGGCGTGGCCCGGGACCTTCACCTTGGGCCAGACCTGCACAACGTTGCCATCCGCGCCGATCAGCACGGTCGTCCGTTCGATGCCCATATACGTCTTGCCGTACATGTTCTTCTCTTTCCAGACGCCGTAATCCTCGCAGACGGTGCCGTTCTCGTCCGACAGGAGAGGCACGATCAGGTCGTGCTTGGCGGTGAACTTGCCGTGCTTTGCGACGCTGTCTTTCGACACGCCGAACACTTTGGCCCCGGCATCGGCAAAGGCCTGCAATTGTTCGGAAAACGCAATGGATTCCTTGGTGCAGCCCGGGGTATCATCCTTGGGATAGAAGTATAGGACCACCGGCTGGCCCTGCAGATCGGACAGTGTCACATCGCTGCCATCGGTCTGGGGCAGCGTGAAATCGGGGGCGGGCGCGTTCGTTTCAAGCATGGAAATAAGGCCTCTCGTGCAGGTGTATCGTCGCTCGCGCCGGATGGTAGCCCTTTGCCGCGCTGGGTAAAGTCATGACCGCGGCGGGCACCCCCATACGGCGGAGGCGGGCCCGGCGCTGGGGCTGGGGCACGCTGATCGGCCTGGCGCTGCTGTCCGGCGCGCTGGTGCTCGGCGGCTTTGTGCTCATGGGCCGGACCATCACCGCGCCCGATTGGCTGGAACGGCAGGTGGAGGCGCGGGCCGCCGCAGCAGGGCTAAACGTGCAGTTCGACACGATGGAGGTCGTCGTGCACAAAGGCTGGCGTCCGCGCGTCCGCCTCACCGGCCTTGACCTCGCCACGGCGGAGGGCGCGCCGCTGTTCAGCGTCGGCATCGCCGAAGCGGCGCTGGCCATGCAGCCGCTTCTGCGCGGCGAAGTTCAGCCGC
The DNA here is from genome assembly GCA_039178165.1 of Pseudomonadota bacterium. Classification (GTDB taxonomy): domain Bacteria; phylum Pseudomonadota; class Alphaproteobacteria; order Rhodobacterales; family Rhodobacteraceae; genus JBCBCP01. The sequence goes on from JBCDFL010000001.1 coordinate 43,563, forward strand.
TGGAGATCGAAATCTCCGGCCTCTTCGCTGCCCTGATCCGAGACGCCGAAGGCACGCTGTCGCTGTCGGGCGGCGAGGGTCTGGCGCGCGCGGCGCCCAGCATGCCCGAACTGATCGAGGGACTCGACGCCGTTCTGATGGATCCGCGCCTGGCCGGTCTGCGCAGTGCGGAGCTCTTCGGCCTGACGCTGTCGTTCGAGGACCGGCGCGCGGGCCGGGCCTGGACCGCCGATGGCGGCCGCGCCCGGATGGAGATTGACGGCGACACCCTGGCCCTGTCCGCCGATTTGGCGCTGCTGGGGGGCGGGGCGGGCATCGCGACGCTTGAGGCGAATTATGCCTCGGTCATCGGGCGGCCCGCGGCGACCTTCGGGTTGCGCCTGCGCGACGTGCCCAGCACCGACATCGCCACGCAAAGCCCCGCCTTCGCCTGGCTCGACGCGCTGGAGGCGCCGATTTCGGGCGCGTTGCGGTCGGGGGTCGGGGCGGACGGCACGCTGGCACCGCTGTCGGCGACGCTGCAGATCGGCGCGGGCGCCCTCCAGCCCAACGCGCAGACCCGGCCCATCCCGTTCGAGGCCGCGCAAAGCTACTTTACCTATGACAGCGAACAGGGTGTTATGCGCTTCGACGCGCTGAGCGTGCAGAGCGAATGGCTGACCGCCAGCGCAGAGGGCACCGCCACGCTGAACGCGGGCGCGGCCGGCACGCTGACCGATCTGATTGGGCAATTCCGCCTGCAGGACGTGCAGTTCAACCCCTTCCAACTATACGCGCAACCCGTGATCTTGAGTGGGGCGAGCCTGGATTTCCGGCTGGCGCTCGACCCGTTCGAGATCACGCTTGGCCAAGGTATCATGCGGGATCAGGGCCAGGTGCTGAACGCATCGGGCGCCCTGCGGGCGGAGCAGGACGGCTGGCGCTTTGCGCTCGACGCGCGGATGGACGCGCTGGACCCGGCGCGGCTGCTGGCGCTTTGGCCCGAACGGCTGGTGCCCCGCACCCGGGCCTGGATCGCGGAGAATCTGACGGGCGGCACGCTGAAGGCCATCGATCTGGCGATGCGCGGTGCCCCGCGGCAAACGGCGGAGACGTATCTGAGCTTTGACTTCGCGGATGCGCAGGTCCGCTACGCCAAGCCGCTGCCCCCCATCGAGGGTGGCTCCGGCAACGCGTCCCTGCTGCGCGACCGGTTTGTGGTCACGTTGGACGAAGGGCAGGTGGCCGCGCCCGCGGGCGGCCAGATCGACATGGCCGGATCGTCTTTCATCATCCCCGACGTCACGGTCGACGGCGGCCCGCCCGCCGTCGCGCGGCTGCAGACGCGGGGCAGCATCACCGCCGCCCTGTCGCTTCTCGACCTCGCGCCGCTGAACATCATGGAGCGGGCGGGCCTGCCGGTGGACTTGGCGGCGGGCACGGCGGAGCTAAACGGCACGCTGGCTCTGCCGCTGCGCCGCGATCTGCGCCTGGCGGAGGTGCAATTCGATGCCGCCGGCACCCTGCGCGGCGTGGCGAGTGACACGCTGCTGCCAGGCCAAAGCCTCAGCGCAGAGGCGCTACAAGTTTCTGCCCGCAATGACGGCGTGCGCATCGGCGGGGCGGGGACGTTGTCCGGCGTGCCGTTCGACGCCGCCTGGACCCAGCCCCTGGGCGATGAGGCCGCAGGCGGCGGCCGCATCGACGGCACGGTTGAGCTGAGCCGCCGCACCATCGAGACGTTCGAGCTGGGGCTTCCGGCTGAGCTGATCGGCGGCCAAGGGACCGGTGCCTTCAGCGTCAGCCTGCCGCGCGGCGGCCCGCCCAAGCTGGACCTGCGCTCCGACCTCGCGGGCCTCGATATGGGATTGTCGGCCATCGGCTGGCGCAAAGGCCCAGGCCAGGCCGGCGCGTTGCAACTGGACGCCACGCTGGGCCCGGCGCCGCAGGTCGACCGGCTGTCGCTGCGCGCCGCGGGGCTGGAAGCGACGGGACAGATTGCCGTCACCGACAGCGGCACGCTGGCCCGCGCGGTCTTCGACCGGGTGCGCTTGGGCGGGTGGCTGGACGCGCCGGTGACCCTGGTGGGCCGCGGCGCGGGTGCGGCGCCTGAAATCCGGCTCCAGGGCGGGCAGATCGACCTGCGCAGCGCCGCGTTCAGCGCGGCAGGGGCGGACGCGGGGCAGGGCGCCTCCGGCCCGCTGAGCCTGGTGCTCAACCGGCTGCAAATCGCGGACACCATCGCCATCACGGATATGCAGGGCGACTTCATCACCGCCCGCGGCCTCGACGGGCGGTTCACGGGCCGGATCAACGGCGGCGCGGCGATCGAGGGGCAAGTCGTGCCGCAAAACGGGCGCACCGCGATCCGCATAAGGTCCAGCGACGCGGGCGGCGTCTTTGCCTCCGCCGGGATCATCCGGCAGGCGCGGGGTGGTACTCTGGATCTGACGCTGCTCCCAGTCGGCGGGGAGGGCACGTTCGACGGCACATTGCGGGTCACCGACACCCGGGTGAAGGACGCGCCGGCCATTGCCGATCTGCTCTCCGCCATCTCCATCGTCGGATTGCTGGAGCAGCTGTCGGGCGAGGGGATCCTCTTTACCGAGGTGGACGCCGCCTTCCGCCTGACCCCATCGGTTCTGACCCTCACCCGTGCTAGTGCCGCCGGCCCGTCGATGGGCCTGTCGATGGACGGCCGCTACGGGATTGAGGGCGGGCGGATGGACATGCAAGGCGTTATCTCGCCCGTCTATTTCCTCAACGGGATCGGCCAGATCTTCACCCGCAAGGGCGAGGGGCTGATCGGCTTTGCCTACCGCCTGACCGGGGATGCCGCCGACCCGCGCGTGTCGGTCAATCCGCTGTCCGCGCTCACGCCCGGCCTCTTCCGCGAGATTTTCCGCAGACCGCCACCCGCCGTGCCGGATGCGGGCGCGGCGCCCCGCGCCTTTGTCCCACCGGACGCTCCGGTGCCGGAGGCGCCGCCCAGGGCCCCGCAGGCCGAGCGGTTCGAAGGGCGCTAGCGGGCCTTGGCGCGCGCGCACCGTCTGCTACACCCCCGGCTATGAAACTGAGCGATTTCGATTTCGACCTGCCCGAAGGGCTGATCGCGACGCGGCCCGCGCGGCCGCGGTCGTCCGCCCGGCTGCTGGCCGCGACGCCCCGCGCGCTGCGCGATCTGCGGGTCACGGACCTGCCGCAGCTGCTGCGGCCCGGCGACCGGCTGGTGCTGAACGACACCGCCGTGATCCCCGCGCGCCTGACCGGCCTGCGCCACCGCAGCAGCGCGCAGGGCCCCGTCCAGGCCAGGATCGAGGTCACGCTGCTGGAGCCGCGGCCCGAGGGGCGCTGGGCCGCGCTGGTCAAACCGCTGCGCAAGCTGAAAGTGGGGGAGGAGGTCGTCTTCACCCCCGCGCTGTGCGCGACGTTTGAAGGCGCCGAAGACGGGCAGGCGCTGCTGCACTTCAACCTTGCGGGAAGCGACTTCGACGCCGCGCTGGCGGAGGCGGGCGATATGCCTCTGCCCCCCTACATTGCGGCCAAACGGGCGGCGGACGCGCAGGACAAGGACGACTACCAGACCATCTGGGCACGCAATCAGGGGGCCGTAGCGGCGCCGACCGCCTCGCTCCATTTCGATGAGGCGCTGATGGCGGCGCTGCGCGCGCGGGGGGTGGAGGTGACCTTCGTCACCCTGCACGTCGGCGCAGGGACCTTCCTGCCGGTGAAGGTGGACGATATCGCCGATCACAAGATGCACGCCGAATGGGGCGAGGTTACGCCGGAGGCCGCGGCGGAGATCGCGGCGACCAAGGCGGCGGGTGGGCGGGTGATCCCCGTCGGCACGACCGCCCTGCGCCTGATCGAGACGGCGGGGCAGGGCGGCGCCATCGCAGCCTGGCGCGGGCCGACCGACATCTTCATCACCCCGGGCTTCGACTTTCGCGTTGCGGACGGGCTGATGACCAATTTCCACCTGCCGAAGTCGACGCTGATGATGCTCGTCTCCGCCCTCATGGGGATGGAGCGGATGCGCGCCGTCTATGCCCACGCCATCGCGGACGGCTACCGGTTCTTTAGCTATGGCGACGCCTCGCTGCTACTGCCCGAAGGAGAGATATGATGCGGATCGAGATCGGCGGGGCCGACATCTTTTTCGACGTGGTGGGCAGTGGCCTCGATGCAGATATGCAGCCTCGGCCGACGCTGGTGATGTTGCACGGCGGGCCGGGCTACGACCAGTCGACGCTGCGGCCCCATTTCGACGTCTATGCGGATATCGCGCAGGTCGTCTACCTCGACCATCGCGGGTGCGGGCGCTCCGGCGGCGCGCCGGAGACGTGGACGCTGGACCGCTGGGCCGATGACGTGGCCGAGCTGTGTGCCCGGCTGGGCATCGCGCGGCCTTGGGTGCTGGGCCAGAGCTTTGGCGGGATGGTCGCGATGCGCCTGGCGACGCGGCATCCCGGCCTTGCCTCCAAGCTGGTCCTGTCCTCCACCGCGGCGAAGTTCGAGCTGGAGGAGACGGTGCGCATGGCCGGCAGCCTCGGCGGGCCGGAGGCAGCGGCGGCGGCACGGCAGCTGTTCACGGCGCCGAGTGCGGAGGCCTATGCGAATTACGCGAGGGTCTGCCTGCCGCTTTACACACGTGGCGGGTCCGTGACCCGCGCCCACGCCATCCACAAACCGGAGGTGACCGTGCATTTCTTCGATGGGGAGATGCGGGACATGGACATGCGCGCCGATCTGGCCGCGGTGGAGGTGCCCACGCTGGTGCTGGGCGGCGCGCTGGATCCGGTGACGCCGGTTCTGTGCAGCGAGGAGATCGCGGCGGCGATCGGCGACAACGCGGACTTGCGCATCTTCGAGGGGTGCGGGCACGGCGTCTACCGAGACGATCCCGCAGGCGCTGATGCGGTGATCCGAGCGTTTTTGCAGGGCGCTTAGGCGCTGTTTTCCTCTGTATGGGGCGCGTTTTGAGCGTCCCCGTATTTGTCAGTCCCTCATGCATCCGCGCGGTGCGCAATGAATGCGCACCCTACGCGGCAGGGGCAACCGGTCGGCAAATTTCAGCCGCAGCGCCGGGGGATCAACGCGCCCCACGCGAAAAACGACCCCGCCCGCGTCGCGCCTGGGCTGGACGGCCCCGGCACCGAGGCGTACGCGGCGCGAAACACCCCGAGTTGCGGAGGCCCCGATGTTGCAAGTCTTGACCAGCGCCTGGGCGCTGCTTCTGGGCATGGCCCTGCTGATGGTTGGCAACGGCATGCAAGGCACGCTGCTCGGCATCCGGGGCGAGATCGAAGGCTTCTCAACCTTCGAGATGTCCATCGTCATGTCCGCCTATTTCGCCGGCTTTCTGGGCGGCAGCCGCCTGGCGCCGCGGATGATCGCGCGGGTGGGACACGTCCGGGTCTTCGCGGCGCTTGCCTCGCTCATCTCTGCGGTGATGATCCTCTACCCGACCTTTGCAGACCCCTGGGTCTGGACGGCCGGCCGGGTGCTGATCGGCTTTTGCTTCTCCGCCGTCTATGTCGTGGCGGAAAGCTGGCTGAACGATGCCGCGACGAACGAGAATCGCGGCCAGGCCCTGTCGCTCTACATGATCGTGCAAACCTCGGGCGTTGTGGCGGCGCAGGGGCTGCTGCTCGCGGCCGACCCGTCGGGCTTCGTGCTGTTCGTTATTCCGTCGATCCTCGTCAGCTTGGCGATCACGCCCATTCTGCTGTCGATCTCTCCGGTGCCGGCCTTCGACACGGCCAAACCGATGAGCCTGGGCGCTCTCTTTCGCTTCTCGCCCCTGGGCTGTGTCGGCATGTTCCTGCTGGGCGGGGTCTTCGCCGCGCAATTCGGCATGTCGTCGGTCTTCGCGGCGCAGATTGGGCTGAGTGTCGCGCAAATCTCCACCTTCGTGGCGACCTTCTTTGTCGGTGCGATCGTGCTGCAATATCCCATCGGCTGGCTGTCAGACCGCATGGGCCGGCGCGCGCTGATCATCGGCACGGCGGCCTTCGGCGGGGCGGCGGCTGCAGTGGCGGCGCTGCTGCCGAGCAGCTATTCAACCCTCCTGATCGCCGCTTTTGCGGTGGGCGGCATGTCGAACCCGCTTTATTCGCTGCTCATCGCGCACACGAACGACTTCCTCGATCACGACGATATGGCGGCGGCGTCGGGCGGCATGATCTTTATCAACGGGCTTGGCGCGATTGCGGGCCCGCTGATCGTTGGGGTCCTGATGGATGCGCTTGGGCCGGCTGGCTTTTTCGCGTTCATCGCCGGGCTCTTCGCCGCGCTTGTCGGCTACGCCCTGTGGCGCGCCACGCAGCGGGAGGCCGTGTCGGTGGAAGATACCGGCGCGTACGTCCCGGTGTCGCCGACCGCGACCCCGCTGGCGATGGAATATGCCCAAGAATACGCCATCGAGACGGAGCTGTCGGAGGATGACGAGGACAAAGCCGCGTAATTGTGTCGCGCTTGTTGCATTTGTTGATTGGCGGGGCCGGATCGCGCCGATTAACCCTTAGTTAAGAAATTCACACACGGATGCGTACGGTGACACCCGGGAGGTAATAATGTCCGCAGGTCCAGACGAGGTGCTGCAATTTTGGCTCGATGAATGCGGGCCGCAGCAATGGTATGCGCAGGACGACGCGCTCGATGCCGAGATCACCCAGCGCTTTTCCGGCGCGTGGGCGGCGGCGCGCGACGGGCGCCATTCGCTTTGGTTGACCTACCCGAGCGGGGCTCTGGCCTACATCATCCTGACCGACCAGTTCCCGCGCAACATGTTCCGCGGCGACGGGCGGGCCTTTGCCCTCGACCATGCCGCGCTCGCGGCGGCCAAACAGGCGGTGGACAAGGGCTGGGACATGCGCATCGACGAGCCGGCGCGGCAGTTTTTCTACCTGCCGATGATGCACTCGGAAAACCTATGCGATCAGTCGCGCGGGGTGCGGCTTATTTGCGAACGCATGCCACAACACGGCGCGGACAACCTTCTGCACGCACGCGCGCATCGCGAGGTGATCCGCCAGTTCGGCCGCTTCCCCTACCGCAATGCGGCGCTCGGCCGGGCCAGCACCGGCGCGGAGCAAAGCTATCTCGCCTCCGGCGGCTACGGTAGCACGGTGCGCGAATTGCGGGCGCACGAGGCCGCCTGACCGTCCGCCCTCCATGCGCATATGTCGCGTTGCTGGGTGGGGAATAATAGTTTAACGCTAAACTATTATTTACTACCCGGAGCGCGCTATGGCCGACACTTCTTTCGATCTTATCGTGATTGGCGCCGGACCCGGCGGCTATGTGGCTGCGATCCGCGCAGCGCAGCTGGGCCTGAAGACAGCCATTATCGAGCGGGAGCATCTGGGCGGCATTTGCCTCAATTGGGGCTGCATTCCGACTAAGGCGATGCTGCGGTCCTCCGAAGTGTTTCACTTGATGCACCGGGCCAAGGAGTTCGGGCTGAGCGCGACGGGCATCGACTACGATCTGCCGGCGGTGGTGAAGCGCTCGCGCGGGGTGGCCAAACAGCTGGCGGGTGGCGTGGGGCACCTGCTTAAGAAGAACAAGATCACGACGATCATGGGTGAGGCGACGCTACCCGCCAAAGGGCAGGTGGCGGTGAAGACCGATAAGGGCACGGACACCCTAACCGCCAAGCACATCATCCTGGCCACGGGCGCGCGAGCACGCGAGTTGCCGGGGCTGGAGGCGGATGGAGATCTGGTCTGGACCTACAAGCACGCGCTGGAGCCAAAGCGCATGCCCAAGAAGCTGCTCGTCATCGGCTCGGGCGCGATCGGCATCGAATTCGCAAGCTTCTTCAACACCCTGGGCGCCGATACGACTGTGGTCGAGGTCATGGACCGCGTGCTGCCGGTCGAGGACGAGGAGGTCAGCGCTTTCGCCCGCAAGGCCTTCGAAAAGCAGGGCATGACGATCATGGCCAAGGCGATGGTCAAGCAGCTCGACCGCAGCAAGGGAAAGGTCACCGCGCATATCGAGGCGGGTGGCAAGGTCACGAAGATGGACTTCGATACCGTCATCTCCGCCGTCGGGATCGTCGGCAACACCGAAGGGCTGGGGTTGGAGGCGCTGGGCGTCACGGTGGACCGCAGCCATGTGGTGACGGATGCCTATTGCCGGACGGGGGTCGACGGCCTTTACGCCATCGGTGACATCGCGGGCGCGCCCTGGCTGGCGCATAAGGCCAGCCACGAGGGCGTGATGGTGGCCGAGATGATCGCGGGCCACGACGTGCATCCGGTGAAGGCGGAAAGCATCGCGGGCTGTACGTACTGCCACCCGCAGGTCGCCTCCGTCGGCTATTCGGAGGCGAAGGCGAAGGAGCTTGGCTTCGACGTGAAGATCGGGCGCTTTCCTTTCATTGGGAACGGCAAGGCGATTGCGCTGGGCGAGCCCGAGGGGATGGTCAAGACGGTCTTCGACGCCAAGACCGGCGAGCTGCTGGGCGCGCATATGGTCGGCGCCGAGGTGACGGAGCTGATCCAGGGATACGTCGTCGGGCGCCAGCTGGAGACGACGGAAGAGGACCTGGCGCACACGGTCTTCCCGCACCCAACGCTGAGTGAGATGATGCACGAAGCCGTTCTGGACGCCGACGGACGCGCGATCCATTTTTGAGGGGAGCAGGTGCAGGGCTGCGAGCGCCTCCGCTCGCGCCAATGTCTTTTTGTGCTCCGTGTTCCACATCACCCACGCGGCCGGCGCGGTCTGAGCGGGGATGAATACGAGTTTTACGGGCCAGCGGTGCGCAATGAATGCGCACCCTACATCACACCTCTAAGCCCTGTAACGAAGCGGCTCAGCCCAAAGACATCCGCAGGATGTCTACACGCAGGCCGCCCCCCTGCGGTCTGCGTATCCGACGCCGCCCGCGCGGCCCGCTTGGGCGAAGCTTAAATGCCAGGTTGGGGAGAACCCTACGCGACTTGGCTATGATGGATGTGCTTAGCCCCTAGGCCTTCGCAAGGAGGCCGACGCGCCGTTCCGCCCCCACGGGGCGGCGCGTTTCGCGCCACCCCGCGGAACGGCTTGAGCTGAGCATGGGCGGTGCAAAGCTCTGTTCATCTACGCCTAAAACACTTTGGTTGGGTCCCAGCGCTTGGCCAATAGGCATCCGCGAGGATGCCAGAACCCAGGCCCCCCCGGCGGCTGGCATGTTCAACGCCACCCGCGCGGCCTGCTTGGACGGAGCACCAGCTTCAGCGTAGGGTGGGGTTCTACCCCAACATCACTCCACAATCTCGATTGTCACGCTCTCCACCACGGTCCGCTTCAGGTCCATGAAATAGCTGATCCGGTACGTCCCCGGCGCCAGGTCATCGCGCAGGACAAGTGTCGCCGGGCTGCCGGCGCTGGTATAGGCGTAGCTGCGCCATTGGCCGCTGCCCGTCGCGCCCTCCGCACCGATCCCGATAAAGTCGCCCGCGTAGTTCGGGCCAGTCCAGGCAACCTCGATCGTCTCGCCCGCGCGGGCGTTGGTGGGGGCGGTCAGGGTCACGTTTAAGGGCGTCACCTCCAGCGGAACGCTCACTAGCCGGTGCCGCTTCTGCTCTAGGAAATAGGAGACGACGTACGCCCCCGGCGTCGAGGGCACGCGGACCTCGAGCGGCGAGCCGTCCGAGGTATAGGCAAACGTCTCCCACTGATCGCCCCCCGTCGCGTCCACGCGCCCGATGCCGATATAGTCGCCAGCATAGGCTGGACCGGTCCAGTCGACGCTCATTGTACCGCCCGCCGGCGCCGTCGCCTCCGCGGTCACTCCGGCCGGCACCGCCGTCACCTCCAGCGGGACGGTCACAAGCGGCGTGCGATCTTGGTCCATGAAGTAGGTGACCTCGTAGGCGCCCGGCTCGACCGGAACGGTGACACGCAAGGTGTCCGCGTCGCCGGGATAGGCGAATGTCTCCCATTTGTCGGCGCCCGTCGCGCCGACCTTGCCGATGCCGATATAGTCGCCGTCGTAGCCGGGCCCGGTCCACGCGACCTCGATCTCACTGCCCTGTGGCGCGCTCCCGGGTGCGGTCAGGCTGGCATCCACCGCGGTCACGCTGATCGGGATCGTGGCGACAGGGGTGCGGCGCTGTTCGAGGAAATAGGTGATCTCGTAATCGCCCGGCGTGGTGGGGATGAGGAGCGTTGCGGGCGCGCCTTTGGACGTGTAGACGAAATTCTCCCACGCGTCCGGCCCGCTGGAGCCGACGCGCCCGATGCCGATATAATCCCCCTTATAGTCCGGGCCGGTCCAGCCGACCTCGATCGTGGTGCCGACCTGCGCGGCGTCCGGCGCAGTCAGGCGCACGTCGAGCGCCGTGACCGTGATGGGCTGGCTGGCCAGGGCCGTGCGGTCCTGGGCCAGGAAGTAGGTGACGACATACTCCCCCGGTGTACTGGGCACCTGCACCTTCGCGGGCTGGCCTTTGGAGGTGTATGTGAACGTCTCCCACGCGTCGGGTCCGGATGTGCCGACGCGGCCGATGCCGATGTAATCGCCCTTGGTGTCCGGTCCCTCCCAACCGACCTCGATGGTGCTGCTGGCGGGCGCGGCGCTCGGCGCGGTGACGGAGACGCGCGCCTCGCTTACCGCCAAGGGCACCGAGGCGACAGGCGTGCGCCTTTGGGCCATGAAATAGGTGATCTCATACGCGCCCGCATTCGCCGGCACCTCGAGCTGGACGGGGTTGCCAGCGCTGACGTAGACGAAATTCTCCCACGCGTCCGGGCCGGAGGACCCCTCGCGGCCCACGCCGATATAATCGCCCTCATAGGCAGGGCCGGTCCACGCGACCTCGACCGTGCTGCCCAGCACCGCCTCGGACGGGGCTGTGAGGGTGACGCTCACCGGAGTGACCTCCAGCGGGACGGAGCCGATGGCCTTGCGCCCCTCGCCGATGAAGTAGGTAATAGCGTAGCTTCCGGGCAGGGGCGGGACCGTGATGTCCAGCACCGCGCCGTCCTTTGTGTAGGCGTAGGTCTGCCATTGGTCCGGCCCAAAGCCCGCATCCGCGGGGCCGATGCCGATATAGTCGCCGTCCCCGTCCGGGCCTTGCCAGCCCACCTGGATCTGGCTGCCGGCCACGGCGCTTACCGGCGCGGTCAGGGTGGCGGTGAGGGGCGGTTCGGGGAAGACCAGCACGACGGTCCGCGCATCGCGCTGGACGACGAATTGCTGGCGCAACGCCTCTTCCTGCGCGGTCCAGTATCCCTCGATCACGTAGCTTCCGTTGGCAAGCTCCGCCGTGCCGGGGTTCACCGGGCCGAAGTCGACGCTGTCTTGGGCCGTGAGGCGCCAGAGCACTGGATCGTCGATGAGTGGCCCGGTTTCGCTCCCGATCCGCGCCTCGAAGGTCACCGTGACAGGCGGCGGGGTGAAGAGGACTTCGATCTCCTGGCCCGGCGTGCCGGTGACGACGGCGTTGCCGGCCATCCGTTCGCCCGTCTGCGCCCAGATGGCGGTGATCGCGTAGGTGCCGGGCAGCAGCGCGATAGTCGGCGCGCCCTGCACTTGCGCGGTCTGGCCGCCCAAATCGGCGGGCTGGGTGATGGTCCAGGTCACGTCCTGCAGGGGCGGTGCGCCGGCGCCCGCGCGGCCCACAAGCACGATATCCACCGGAGCAGGGGGCGGCGGGGCGGCGACTGTGGTTAGCGCCTGGCTCAGCTCCGCCGCGTTGGAGGCGGTCAGGAATTGCCCGCCGGTGCCATCTGCGATGCATTGCATCTGCGCCAGCGCCGCGGGGTCTGTCACGTCGAAGCCCACGACATGGGCGGTGAAGTCGATCCCCGCCTGTTCGAGCGCGGCGGCGGCGGCGCAGGGGTCGGGATTGCACGTCTCGATCCCGTCGGAGACGAGGATGACCGTCGCCGCATTCTCTGTATAGCGCAGGTCCTGCGCGGCGCGGATGATCGCGTCGGTCATCGGTGTTCGGCCCCGCGGATTGATGCCGTTCACCGCCGCGCGGATCGCCGGTCCGGTGCCCGGGGCAGGGGGCACGACCGTCTCGATATCGCTGCAATCGCCGCGGGTGCGGTGGCCGTACACGGTCAGGCCCAAGTTCTGATCCGCCGGAAAATCTGTCAGCAGCGTGCCAACGACGTCGCGCGCGATGACGATCTTGTTGACCCCCTCGATCTGCCCCCACATGGAGCCGGAGCCGTCCAGCACCAGGATCGTGTTCGCCCGCTCCTGCGCGGCGGCGAGGCCCGCGCTGAGGAGCAGGGCGCAGAGCGTCAAAAATCGTGTCATCGCAAAGGTCTCCGCATCAATCGGACGTAGTGTGGCGCGATTCGCCGGACCTGCGAAGTCCGGAATTCCCTGCATGCGGGCCAGGCCCTTGCCCCCGCGCCGCGCCCGCCGCATGGTCCGCCTATGCCGAGCGTCACGCCCTTTCCCCTGATCCTTGCCATTTGGGGCGCCGGGCTGGGTGCGGCGGGGCAATATGCAAAGGTCTCCGTCACGTTTGACCGGTTCGCGGCGCTTTACCCCGATGCCGGCGTCGCGGCGGGGTTCATCGTGTCGCTTGTGGGCTTTGTGGGCATCGTCTTCGGCGTCGTGGCGGGGCTCGTCGTGGCGCGCATTCGCTACCGCCGGGCGCTGCTCTGGGCGCTGTGGGCCGGAGCGGGTCTGTCGGCGCTCCAGGCGCTGCTGCCGCCTCTGCCAGTGATGCTGGCGCTGCGCGGGCTGGAGGGGGTGTCGCACCTGGCCATCGTCGTGGCCGCGCCGACGCTGATCGCCCAGCTGAGCGCGCCGCAGCACCGCGGCCTGACCCTCACGCTGTGGAGCACGTTTTTCGGCGTCACCTTCACCTTGCTGGTCATCTTCGGTCTGCCTTTGGTCGAGGCGCGCGGCCTGCCAGCCTTGCTGATCGCCCACGGGATCTGGATGGCGCTGTTTGCGCTGATCCTGGGCGCAATGCTGCCGCGGATCGAGGCGGAGGTGCCGCCGCTGCACCTCTCCAACATCCTGCGCGATCACGGGGCGATCTACCGCTCCCCCCGGATGGCGGCGCCGGCGCTGGGCTGGCTCTTCTACACCTTCTGCTTCCTCGCGATCCTGACGGTGCTGCCGCCCTATATCGCGGCGGACATGCGCGCCTGGGTGATCGGCGCGATGCCGCTGACCTCCATCGCGGTGTCGATGAGCCTTGGCGTGCTGGCCCTGCGTGTCGTCACGCCGGTGAGCCTGGTGCAGATCGGCTTTGGCGGTTCGATTGCGTCCCTGCTCTGGCTGCTGGCCGCGCCCGGACTGCCGGCGGCCTGTCTGGCGCTGGCCGCGGCGCTGGGGCTGATCCAGGGGGCGAGCTTTGCCGCCGTGCCGGACCTGAACACCGCGCCGGCCGACCAGGCCAAGGCGAACGGCGCCATCGCGCAGATGGGCAATCTGGGCAACACGCTCGGCACGCCCGCGCTGCTGATGGTGCTGGGGGTGGCCGGCTATGCGGGGCTGATCTGGACCTCCATCGCCGTCTTCGCCTGCGGGATCGCGGTGCACGGCGCGCTGTCCCTGCGCCGCTTGCAAGAACGGTCGCGCGCCGCGTAGGCTTAGCCCACGACTCCTCTTCTTTTTGCCCCCAAGGCTTTTGACATGCGCATCTTTTCCACGCTTGCGGCGGCCCTGCTCGCCGCGCCCGCCCTTGCCGCGACCGATTTGCAGCGGTGCCGGCAAACCACGTTTCAGTTTCCCGCCGCGTGCCCCTGTATCATCGACCGCGCGCAGGCGGCGGGCATCACCGGGCCGACATTGTCGAAGCTGCTGGTCAACGACACCAGCGGCGTGCCGATCCAGACCTTTCAGTCCTACGGGTTGATCTTCACCCAATGTATCCAGACTGCGCTCACCGGCGGTGCGGGAGCGCCGCCGCCGGTACCGATGCCCGCAGCGCCTGCCCCGGCGCCCACCGCGCCCGCGGTCACTGCCACGCCCGCGCCGCTCACCCCTGCGCCCCTGACCCCAACGCCGCTTGCGCCGACCCTGACCCCGGCCCCACTGCCGGCCCAAGTCGCCGCCCCGCAAACCGGCAATCCGCTGCGGGTGGACGGCACGCCGCCGCCGCAACCGGACCGCCCGCCGCTGAGCCTTTATCTGCGGGAGGCGCGCCCGGCGGGCACCTGGGGGCCCGTGACCTTGGGTCTGGGCGACGGCGCCCAGTTCGGACAAATTGGCGTCCATGACGGGCAGGGGCGCATCCTGTCGCTGATGTGTCAGCCCTTCATCACGGCAAACGCGCCGGCCCTGACACTTGGCGGTTTCGATGCCGCCGGCCCGGTGCAACGGGCCACGATCACCGTGACGGGTCGTGGCGGCGCGTCGATCTATTCCGGCGACACGCGCATGCAGTCCGTGGACGGCAAATTTTTGACAGCACCGCTCTACCTCTCCCTCGCGCGGGCGCTGCGCTCGGGCAACCAAGTAACCATTCAGATGGGGCAGGGCGGGCCAAGCTTCACCTTTGGCCTGAACGGCTCGTCCCGCGCTTTGGGCCCCGGCTGCGCGGATAGGGCGGGCCAGCGCTGGCGCTACGCCGTGTCCGAGCTGATGGTGCCCGATGGCGGCTGGGAGGCGGGGCAGATGCAGGTCCGCTCGCGCGAGGCGCTGCCCGACGACGTGCTGGTACACCAGGCGCAGGCGCCGTTCGCGCCGACCCTGCTGATGACCTGCGACCGGCGTGTGGCGGTGGGCTCCCCGATTTTCGGCTATGGCGCGACGGACCGCGTCGGCACGATCAACCTGCCGGAGGGGCCGATCCAGCTGAACTTCACCGAAGGACGCGCGCTGCGGATGGTCAGCCAGCCCCTGACAGAGGCGCAGATCGCCGCGCTATCAGCGGTGCCCTACATCGACGTCACCTTTGATCAGAATATGGAGCCGGGCGATTTCACCGGCGCGGTTTACCGCATGGACGGCTTTGCGGAGGGGCTGGCCGCGCTGACCTGCCCGCCGCCGCCCGGCCCCCTGGGACCGACGGCGCGGACCGACGCGTCCGGTGTGAGGAACGCCTGGGCGCCCACGGACATTGGGCTGGCGTTCGATGGGATGTCGGGCAACCCCGCACCCGTTCCCGGCGCTGTATTCAACATCGAGGCGCCGGACCTGCCGACCCTCGTCATGCAGTGCAGCGGTGAGCCGTATGTGGTCGATCCCTGGCCCGGCCCGCGTTTTACCGTGCGCATGGATATCGACGGGCGCAGTTGGGATGTGGAGTGGTTCTCCGCCCGCGCGATCTACCTGCCGGACTTCACCGATCCGGCCATCGCCCAGGCGATCCTGACGGGCCGGGTGCTGCGCATGACGCTGACGACCGACACGCGGCTGGACGTTGCCTATTCCCTGGACGGTCTGCGTCAGGCGCTGTCAGCGGCGGGGTGCCCTTAGCCCTCGTTCCCGCTTCGTTCTAACATTTCGATTGGAGACTCAGCCCCCGCCGCCTATGTACGAGAGGCTAACGTGGGGGTGGTCATGGCCGAGCAGAAGAACATCGAAGTCCGCGGTGCGCGTGAGCACAACCTCAAGGGGATCGACGTCGATATCCCGCGGGATCAGCTGGTCGTCATCACCGGGCTGAGCGGCTCGGGCAAGTCCTCGCTCGCCTTCGACACGATCTACGCCGAAGGGCAGCGGCGCTATGTGGAATCGCTGTCGGCCTATGCGCGGCAGTTCCTCGACATGATGCAGAAGCCGGATGTGGACCACATCTCCGGCCTCAGCCCCGCCATCTCAATCGAGCAGAAGACGACCTCCAAGAACCCCCGCTCGACTGTCGGCACGGTCACGGAAATCTACGACTACATGCGGCTGCTGTTTGCCCGCGTTGGCACGCCGTACTCGCCGGCGACCGGAAAGCCGATCGAGGCGCAGCAGGTGCAAGACATGGTCGACCGGATCATGGCCATGGAAGAGGGGACGCGCGCCTATCTGCTGGCCCCGATCATCCGCGACCGCAAGGGCGAGTACCGCAAGGAATTTCTAGAGCTGCGCAAGCAGGGCTTCCAGCGGGTTAAGGTGGACGGCCAGTTCTACGAGCTCGACGAGCCGCCGACGCTGGACAAGAAGTTCCGCCACGACATCGACGTGGTCGTCGACCGCATTGTCGTGCGCGAGGGGCTGGAGACGCGGCTGGCCGACAGCCTGCGCACCGCCCTGGACCTGGCCGATGGGATCGCGATCCTGGAGACGGCGGCGGACGAGCCGGAGCGCATTACCTTCTCCGAAAAATTTGCCTGCCCGGTGTCGGGCTTCACGATCCCCGAGATCGAGCCGCGGCTCTTCTCCTTCAACGCGCCCTTCGGCGCCTGCCCCGATTGCGACGGGCTGGGGCACGAGCTGTTCTTCGACGAACGGCTGGTCGTACCGGACGTGAACCTTAAGATCGCGGACGGGGCGCTGGCCCCCTGGCGCAAGGGGAAAAGCCCGTATTTCCTGCAGACCATCGAGGCCATCGCCAAGCACTACGAGTTCAAGCAATCGACCAAGTGGAAAGACCTGCCGGCCCACGTGAAGCAGATCTTCCTCTATGGCTCGGGGGACGAGGAAATCCCCTTCCGCTACGACGAGGGCGGGCGCGTCTACCAGATCACGCGGGTGTTCGAGGGGGTGATCCCCAACATGGAACGCCGCTACCGCGAGACGGACAGCAATTGGATCCGCGAAGAATTCGAGCGCTACCAGAACAACCGCCCCTGCGGCACCTGCGACGGCTACCGCCTGCGGCAAGAGGCGCTGGCGGTGAAGATCGGCCCGGCGGACGACCCGGACAAGCTGCTGCATGTCGGCCACGTGGTGGAGATGTCGATCCGCGAGGCCTTCGAATGGTGTGAGCGGGTGCCGGACTACCTGACCCCGCAGAAAAACGAGATCGCACGCGCAATACTCAAGGAAATTCGCGAGCGGCTCGGCTTCCTGAATAACGTGGGATTGGAATACCTTACGATGTCCCGTTCAAGTGGCACACTAAGCGGCGGCGAAAGCCAGCGCATCCGGCTGGCGTCCCAGATCGGCTCGGGCCTGACGGGGGTGCTCTATGTGCTGGACGAGCCCTCCATCGGTCTACACCAGCGCGACAATGACCGGCTGCTGGGCACGCTGAAGAACCTGCGGGATCAGGGCAATACGGTGATTGTCGTCGAGCATGACGAGGAAGCGATCCGCGAGGCCGACTATGTCTTCGACATCGGCCCGGGCGCCGGGGTCCATGGCGGGCAGGTCGTGGCGCACGGCACGCCCGCGCAGATCCGCGACCATCCGAACTCCGTCACCGGCGACTACCTCAGCGGCAAGCGCGAGATCGCCGTGCCAACGCAGCGGCGTAAGGGCAAGAAAGGCAACAAGAAACTGACGGTGGTGAAGGCCACCGGCAACAACCTGCAGAACGTCACTGTCGACTTCCCGCTGGGCAAGTTCGTCTGCGTCACGGGTGTGTCAGGCGGCGGCAAGTCCACGCTGACCATCGAGACGCTGTTCAAAACCGCCTCCATGCAGCTGAACGGCGCGCGCCAGACGCCCGCGCCCTGCGACACGATCAAGGGGCTGGAGCATCTGGACAAGGTCATCGACATCGATCAGCGCCCCATCGGGCGGACTCCGCGTTCTAATCCAGCGACTTACACGGGGGCCTTCACCCCGATCCGCGACTGGTTCGCCGGCCTGCCGGAGGCGAAGGCGCGCGGCTACAAGCCCGGGCGCTTCAGCTTCAACGTCAAGGGCGGGCGCTGCGAGGCGTGCCAGGGCGACGGCGTCATTAAGATCGAAATGCACTTCCTGCCCGACGTCTACGTCGAATGCGAGACTTGCAAAGGTAAGCGCTACAACCGCGAGACGCTGGAAATTCAGTTCAAAGGCAAGAGCATCGCGGACGTTCTTGATATGACGGTTGAAGACGCGCAGGAATTCTTCAAGGCCGTCCCGTCTATCCGCGAAAAGATGGATGCCCTGATGCGCGTGGGCCTCGGCTATATCAAGGTCGGCCAGCAAGCGACGACCCTGTCTGGGGGCGAGGCGCAGCGCGTGAAGCTGTCGAAAGAGCTGTCCAAACGCTCCACCGGCCGCACGCTCTACATCCTGGACGAGCCGACGACCGGCCTGCATTTCGAGGATGTACGTAAGCTGCTGGAGGTGCTGCACGAGCTGGTTGATCAGGGCAATTCGGTCATCGTGATCGAACATAACCTCGACGTCGTGAAGACCGCTGACCACATCATCGACATCGGCCCCGAAGGCGGCGATGGCGGGGGCAGTGTCGTTGCGACCGGCACGCCGGAGCAGGTGGCCGAGGTGCCGGAGAGCCATACGGGCCGTTACCTCAAGGACATGCTGACAGCGCGCAAAGTCGCCGCCGAGTAGCGCCGATCAGGCCGCCAGCAGCGCCTGCGCCTCAAACCGGCGCAGTATGGGGCGCGCCGCGCGGTAGCTGGCCGGATCGACCAGCGCCGCCACTTCCGCTTGCGCCTCGGGCCCGAGCGTCGCCACGCCGGGCAGGAAGCTTTCGCATAACGTGCTTTCGGCGCGGATGATGTGGTGGTCGTCTAGCAGCAGGTGCAGGTAGGTGACGATGTCCCACCGCGCCTCCACCGTGATGCCGGGTTGTCCGACCAAATCCTTGGCGCGCACCAGAACCTCGTCCGTGCCGCAGGCCAGCTCGGCCCGCCAGCCGCGCACCAATACGGCGTGATTGCCCGACAGGTGCAGATCGCGCGCTGCGTCCAACGTGCCGGCCGCGATGCGGATCGGGGCATTCGCGCCGTGCGCCCGCACCGTCCGCTGCCCGATCCATCGTACGGGCTGCAGGCCCGCATCTGCCGTCCAGATCAGGTCGCCGGGGCGCAACTCCTCGATCGCGACGGGTCCGCGCGCCGTCTCGATGCGCGTGCCGCGGACGAAGCAGGGCACTTGAGTGACCTCGACCAGCGCGGTTTCCGTCGCGCCGTTCTGATCCTCGACCGAGTAGTTGAAATAGACCGTCTCCGCATCGCCGTCGCCGATCACCGTCAGCGTGCCGTCGGCGTTCAGCCGGATGGTCTGGCCGGTCGCCAGCACAACCTCGTCATCGGCAAAGACGCGCGTGCCTTGGATATGCGTGACCGTCAGCGTCCCGCCCGTCGAGCTGTCATTGGCCAGCACGTCGACGATCCGCGTGTCGTTATTGCCCAGGCTGACCTGATCGTCCTGCGCGACGATAGTCGACTGCACCGACCCGCCCGCGATCAGCAGGTTGGTGTCGTAGAGCGAATCCGCGACGTCGGCGACGCCGATCCGGATGTCGTTCGGCACGCCCGCATTGACCGGCGCCACGAAGGTGAGGGTAATCGTGAACCCGTCCATCTCCGTGTTGAACTGGTCGGCGGTATTGTCCTGGTAGAGGTTTTGGGTCGTGTTGCCGTTGATGTTGCCGATGGACGCGCTGCCATCGCCGACGGTCACGGTCGCCTCGACCCCGTTCACCCAGACGCCGACCACGTCGTTGTACTGCGACGTGTTGTATTCGGGGTATTCTTCGGAGGCGAGGACGAAGTCGATTGTGATGAAATCACCCTGCGGCGTGAAGTTGATGTCGAGGATCGCGGCATCGCTCGTGCCCGCCGCGGCCAGCGCGTTGAACTGCGCGTCATTGTCGACGCCGGCCGTGTCGGTGGAGCGGTTGGCGACCAGGTTGGTATTCGTGCCGCCGCCGCCATTAGTGAAGTCTTCTACGTAGCCCGTCGACAGGATCACGCCGGTGTCGCCGGGTGCGACCCCCGGCGTGTCCGTGTCGGCATTGGAGTAGATGCCGGAGGACAGCGGATCGCCGGTGTAGCTGGCCGTGTTGACGGAGACGCCCGCGCCGAAGATCTCAGCCGCCATCGCGTCTGCGTCGGCGGTGACATTGATCGGAAGCTCGGTGGCGGTGGCCATAGGATCGTCCTCGTCTATAGGCCGGATTGGGCCGGCTGGAGGCGAAGATGATCTGTGTTTGAGCCGTCAATCAGTTGCGATTGGGGAGAGTTTTAGACAATTGCGCTATGTGCAGCGCATTGTTTCGGAGCGCGAAACGCTTTGAAAATAGGGGTGTTTTGCGCGCCCTTGCGGCGCGGGGGTCACGAAGTGGACACAAAAGGCCCGTTGCCGGGGTGATTGTTCACCCTTCGCGCCCGCGCCCTTCGAACCGGGGCAGCATGGCGCTGAAGTCGCGGCCGCGACCGTCCTCGTCCTCCACGAACCGGCGGTAGAGGGCGAGGGCCGCGGCGCCCATCGGGGTGTCTGCGTCCGCCATCTCCGCCGCTTCTTGGCTGAGGCCGAGGTCCTTGAGCATCAATTCCGCTGCGAAGCCGGGGGTGTAGCCGTTGTCCGCCGGGCTGGTCGGCCCCACGCCGGGGGCGGGGCAGTAGGCGTTCATTGTCCAGGAATAGCCCGAGGAGGTGCTGACGACATCGAACATCTTTTGCCGGTCGAGGCCGAGCTTGTCGGCCAGGGCAAACGCCTCGCAGGTGGCGATCATGGTTACGCCGAGGATCATGTTGTTGCAGATCTTGGCCGCCTGACCGGCGCCCGCGTCACCGCAATGGACAGCCTTTTGGCCCATGATCTCGAACAGGGGTAGGGCGGCGGCGAAGGCATCGGCGCTGCCGCCCGCCATGAAGGTGAGCGTGCCCGCCGCCGCGCCGCCGATCCCGCCGGAGACGGGCGCGTCGACACAGCCGATCCCGCTGGCCGCCGCCTGCTCTGCCACCGCGCGGGCGCTCTCCACATCGACGGTGGAGCAATCGATCAGCGTGGCGCCCTTGGCCATGGCGGGGATGATCTGCGCGGCAACGTCCCGCAGGATCGCGCCGTTCGGCAACATGGTGATGACGATGTCGGCGCCTTTGGCAGCCGCCTCGGCCGTATCGGCCTGCGCGACGCCCTTGGCGGTCGTGCCCGCGACGTCAAAGCCGGTCACCTGATGCCCCGCAGCGGCCAGGTTCGCGGCCATCGGCGCGCCCATATTGCCCAGCCCGATAAAGCCGATCTTCATGCCCGTCTCCTCCAGTCGCAGCGCCTTGTCCCCCAGCGGCATCAGCATCTTGGACACGGCCATGGGGGGGACGTCTTTGCCGGCATATTGCCACTGCGGATTGCGGTCCTTGTCAATGATCGCCGCGCGGATGCCCTCGAGGAAGTCGCCATGCTCCATCGCCCGCGCGGTGTAGCGGTATTCCAGATCGAGCGCCTTGCCGATGGTGAGCGACGGCCCCCGCAGGCGGTGAAGCATTTCGATCGTGGCGGCCATGGAGAGGGGGGAGTTGCGGCTGAGTTTCTTGAGCGTGTCCCGCGCAAAATCGCTGTCTTCGGCGCGCAGGGTGGTGAGGATATCGCTCAACCGTTCGCCGGCAAAGTGGATGTCGATCTGATCTTGCATGGCCTGGATCGGGCCGGGCTCCGGCGCCTCTGCCGCGGCGGCGAGGCAGCTTGGGTCGCCCGTCCGCTCAAGTGTCTCGATCAGCGCGGGCCACTTGAGCTCCGTGATGTAGAGGTCTGCAAAACCTGCGAAAATTGCGTCTGCTGCATTCATGCGCGCCGCCGCCGTGCCCAGATATTCGCCCAGTCGCCCGGGCGCGAGGGCCAGCATCAAGGAGCCGCCGACATCCGGCACCAGCCCGATGCCCACCTCTGGCATCGCGATCTGGGAGGTGTCCCCCACGACGCGGTGCGAGCCGTGACAGCCGATGCCAACGCCGCCGCCCATGGTGAAGCCCTGCAGGAAACTGACGACCGGCTTGGGGTAGCCGAAGATGCGGGCGTTGAGGCGGTATTCATCGGCCCAGAATGTCTGGCCAAACGCAAAGTCGCCCGCTGTGCCGGTGGCGTAGAGGTCCGCAATATCCCCGCCCGCGCAGAACGCTTTGTCCCCTTCGGCGTCAATGACGACAAGCTCAACCGCTGGGTCGCTGGCCCACTTGGTCAGCGCGGCGTCGATAGCCTTCACCATGTCATAGGTCGCGGCATTCAGCGCCTCGGGCCGCTGCAGCGTAATCCGGCCTGCCCGGCCCGTGATGCGGATGGAGATGTCGGTCATGTCAGCGTCCTTCGTTCAGTCTGGCGTCCGCCAACTTCTTCTGGATGTGGGGGCTTTTGCCGGTCAGCCACAGCCTAGCGATCGCCATATAGGCGGGGAAGAACCAGGCGACCGCGCGCAGCCAAATGGGCCCGATCACGATGCAAGCCGCGATTGCGATCCACGAAGAGCGCGCACCGGTTGAGCTTTCCAATGTCACGATGAAGGGCACAGAGGCCGGAAGCGCCGGCAGCATTAACCAAAGCGCGTACCATGCGACCGCGAAGGGCGCCAAGATCGGTAAGCGCCACGTGATCTGCCACACCCAAGCCTCATGTCGTGAGGGCGGCCCGAGCAAAGGCCGCAAAAACCATTTCACCGCGCGGCCAGCATCTGGCGGGAGACGATGACGCGCATGATCTCGTTCGTGCCTTCGAGGATTTGGTGGACGCGCAGGTCGCGGACCAGCTTTTCGATCCCGTAATCGGCCAGGTAGCCATAGCCGCCGTGCAGTTGCAGGCACTGGTCGACGACCTTGGACCCTGCCTCGGTCACGAATTTCTTGGCCATCGCGCAATACTTGGTCGCATCGGGCGCGCCCTGGTCGAGCTTCCAGGCGGCCTGGCGCAGGAAGGTGCGGGCGGCTTGTAGTTCGATCTCCATATCCGCAAGGCGGAATTGCAGGCCCTGGAACTGGTCGATGCTTCGGCCGAAGGCCTTGCGCTCGCCCATATAGTCCAACGTCGAATTCAGCGCGGTCTGCGCGGCGCCCAGCGAACAGGCGGCGATGTTGAGGCGGCCGCCATCGAGGCCCATCATCGCATAGCGAAAGCCCGCGCCCTCTTCGCCCACAAGATTGCCGGCGGGAACGTGGCAATTGTCGAACTGCACCTGGGTCGTCGGCTGGGACCGCCAGCCCATTTTGTCCTCCTTGGCGCCAAAGGACAGCCCTTCCGTGCCGTCCTCCACATAAAGGGTCGAGACGCCCTTCGGCCCTTCGGCCCCTGTACGGGCCATCACGACGTAGGCGTCCGAATAGCCCCCGCCGGAAATGAACGCCTTGGTCCCGTTCAGCGTGTAGCCGCTGTTCGTCCGCTCCGCCCGCGTGCGCAGGGCCGACGCGTCGGAGCCGGAGCCGGGCTCGGTCAGGCAGTAGCTGAGCACCGTGTTCATCGACAGAACGCCCTGCATAACGCGGGCCTTCAGATCGTCATCCGCAAAGGTGTCCAGCATCTTGGCGCACATGTTGTGGATCGACAGGAAGGCTGAGACGGACGGGCAGGCCATCGACAGCGCCTCGAACACCAGCGTCGCGTCGAGGCGGCTGAGGCCGGTGCCCCCCGCATCCTCGCTCACATAGAGCGCGGCAAAGCCAAGCTCCCCCAGCTTGGGCCAGAGGTCTTTGGGGATCGTGCCCTCGGCCTCCCATTTGCGGGCATGGGGCGCGATTTCGGCCTGGCCGAAATCATAGGCGACGTCGAAGACGGCCTGTTGTTCATCGCTCAGTGCAAAATCCATCCGCCACCTCCAAGCAGGCTAGAATTGAACACATGTTAAATTAACGCGCCGGCGCGCAAAAGCGATATTTAATGCGCGGTTTGAAGCAGCGCCTCAATCGACGTCTCGCTTTGGCCCAGAAGGCCCAGCGCGCGGGCCTCGTCGGGTTGGATCAGGGCGACGACGGCGTCCACCGGATCCCAGGATTTGGCGTACATCGTGGCCAGGGCATGGGCCTCCGGCGTGGGGGCGTAGTAGACGACCAGCGCCTGCATCCGGCGGTCGGTGTAGCGGTCCGCTTTGGTCGCCTGCATCTGCATGAAGCTGACGGGCTCGATCTGGTGGCCGCTCACGCCGCTCATGTCAATCAGCTGCTTCTGGCCGACGGAAAAATCGGGGTGCGCCTCGTAGGCGGCGGTGGCCGCGGAGGTGTCGGGCACGGTGATAAGGCCGGTAAAGCGGCCCACCACAAGGCCGCGGCGGGGCAAAATCTCGAAGGTGACTGGCATGGAAACGGGTCTGCGCTGGTTACAAAAAATGCGGCGCCCGCAGGCGGGGCGCCGCGTTTGGGATTACTCCATAACGGGGATGGAAAACTCGCCGCCTTCCTTGATGCCGGAGGGCCAGCGGGCGGTCACGGTCTTGGTCCGCGTGTAGAACTTGAAGGCGTCCGGCCCGTGCTGGTTGAGGTCCCCGAAGACCGATTTTTTCCAGCCGCCGAAGGTGTGGTAGGCCAGCGGCACGGGGATAGGCACGTTGATGCCCACCATCCCGATGTTGACCCGGTTGGCGAAATCGCGGGCCGTGTCGCCGTCGCGGGTGAAGATCGCGGTGCCGTTGCCGTATTCGTGGTCCATGGCCAGGGCCAGGGCCTCTTCATAGGTCTGGGTGCGGACGGTCGTCAGGACGGGGCCGAAGATCTCCTGCTTGTAGATGTCCATGTCGGGCGTCGCCCTGTCGAAGAGGTGCGGGCCCACGAAGTAGCCCTCTTCGTAGCCCTGGAGGGAGAAGTCCCGCCCGTCTACGACCAGCTCTGCGCCTTGGTCCACGCCAGTTTGCACCAGCCGTTCGATATTGGCCTTGGCGGCGGCGGTGACGACGGGGCCGTAATCCACGTCATTGCCCGCCGTGTAGGGGCCGACTTTTAGTTTTTCGATCCGGGGCACCAGCGCCTCGATCAGCCGGTCTGCGGTCTCGTCCCCCACGGGCACGGCGACGGAGATGGCCATGCAGCGCTCGCCCGCGGCGCCGTAGCCCGCACCGACCAGCGCGTCGGCGGCCTGGTTCATGTCGGCATCCGGCATGACGATCATGTGGTTCTTCGCGCCGCCAAAGCACTGCACCCGTTTGCCGTTCGCGCAGCCGGTGGCGTAGATGTATTCGGCGATGGGGGTCGAGCCGACGAAGCCGATCGACTGGATCACGGGGTGGTGCAGGATTGCGTCCACAGCCTCCTTATCGCCGTTCACGACTTGCAGGATGCCCTTGGGCGCGCCGGCTTCTTCCATCAGCTCCGCCAACATCATCGGGACCGAGGGGTCACGTTCGGAGGGCTTGAGGATGAAGGCGTTGCCGCAGGCCAGGGCCGGGGCGAACATCCACATCGGGATCATCGCGGGGAAATTGAAGGGCGTGATGCCGGCGGTGACGCCAAGTGCCTGGCGCATCGAATACATGTCGATGCCGGGGCCCGCGCTGTCGGTGTACTCGCCCTTCAGCAGGTGCGGCGCGCCGATGCAGTATTCCACGACCTCAAGGCCGCGCTGCACGTCGCCCTTGGCGTCGGGCAGGGTCTTGCCATGCTCGCGGCTTAGCGCTTCGGCCAGCTTGTCCATGTCGCGGTTCAGAAGGTCCACG
This sequence comes from Pseudomonadota bacterium, assembly GCA_039178165.1. GTDB lineage: Bacteria > Pseudomonadota > Alphaproteobacteria > Rhodobacterales > Rhodobacteraceae > JBCBCP01. The sequence continues at coordinate 68,921 of JBCDFL010000001.1, forward strand.
AACTTCATCAGCACGCGCGCGCGCCGCTGGGGGTTGGTCGCGGCCCAGGCGGGCTGGGCGGCGGCGGCGATCTGAACGGCCTTGTCCACCTCTGCGGTGCTGGCCAGGGCCACCTGCGCCTGCACTTCCCCGGTGGCGGGGTTCATCACGTCCGCGGTGCGGCCCGAGGTTCCGGGGACAGCCGCGCCGTCCAAGTGGTGTCCGATCTGATCCATGCGCCTCTCCCATTCGCGGTTCTGCGCGACCCTAAACCCGCTTCTTGCCAGGGTTAAGACCCAATCGGTGCCGGAATGTGTCGGCGCGCCACCAGGGTTGACGTAGCGGCATCGAGGCGCACAATCTGATTGCATCCAGCCAAAACGCCAGGAGCACGCCATGCGGGTCAGCCAAATTCTCAAATCGAAATCGGACCTTACCGTTGTCACCGAGGTGCCGGGCACCACGCTGGGCGAGGCGGCCAAGACCCTGGCGGCGCGGCGCATCGGGACGGTCGTGATCAGCGCCGATGGCGCGCGAGCGGAGGGGATCCTGTCGGAGCGGGACATTGTGCGCGTGCTGGCGCGCAAGGGCGGCGCTGGCCTGTCCGACACGGTGGAGGCCCATATGACGGCCGAGTTGGTGACCTGCGCGCCGGGCGACGACGCTGACGCGGCGCTGGCCGCGATGACCAAGGGACGCTTTCGCCACATGCCGGTTTTAGACGGCGGCAAGCTCGTCGGGCTGATCACGCTGGGCGATGTGGTCAAGGCGCGCCTGGCCGAAGTCTCGATGGAGAAGGACGCCCTCGAAGGGATGATCATGGGCCATTAGGCTTGCTTGCAATCGGCGCGCGTGCATGGTGCAGTCGCGAAAATCGCGGCAAAGGAGAGCCCCATGCGCATCGGTTTGTACCCCGGCACGTTCGATCCGATCACCCTGGGGCATATCGACATCATCCGCCGCGCTTGCAGCCTTGTGGACCGGCTGGTGATCGGGGTGGCGATCAACCGGGACAAGGGGCCTTTGTTCGACCTCGAAGAGCGCGTCGCGATGATCGAGGCGGAATGCGCCGCCCTTTCCGCCGCCACGGGGACGGAGATCGTGCCCCATCCGTTCGAGAATCTGCTGATCGACTGTGCCAAGGATGTCGGCGCCGCGGTGATCGTGCGCGGCCTGCGCGCGGTGGCGGATTTCGAATACGAATTCCAGATGGTCGGTATGAACCGCGCGCTCGACGACTCGGTCGAGACGGTTTTCCTCATGGCCGAAGCGCGGCACCAGGCCATCGCCTCCAAGCTGGTGAAGGAGATCGCGCGGCTGGGTGGCGATGTCTCCAAATTCGTGACCCCGGCGGTGAACGCGGCCCTGAAGGACCGGTTTTCGTCGTAGGAGCTTCGCCCCGCGGGACGGGGCGACCGGTCGGGGGGGCATGCCCCCCGGACCCCCCGATACGGCGCTCCGCTGTCTATGCTTGCGCTTGGGGCGAAGTCCGGACTGTGAGTTTAATTGGAACAGAGACGGGATGGGACCCGCGCCGCTGTTGGCATTGATGCCGGCGGCACGGTCGGTGGTTTCGTGCGTTTGGCGCCAAGGCTGGGCGCGGAAGGGTCCAGGTAAGGGCACAACTGCCCGAGGCGCGGCGCCTACGGGCGCTGGCCGTGCATAAACGTCGCGAGGTCCAGCATCCGGTGCGCAAAGGCCCATTCGTTGTCGTACCACGCCAGCACCCGCACCAGCGTGCCGTCCAGCACGCCCGTCTCGTTCAATTGAACCGTCGCGCTGGCGCGGGTGCCGAGGTAGTCGCGGCTGACGAGCGGGCGGTCCTCGACCTCCAAGATGGCGCTCAATTCGCCTGCCGCCGCGTCCCGAAACGCGGCGTTGACCGCCCCGGCAGACGTCGCCGTCGCCAGCTCGGCGGTGAGGTCGATGCAGCTGACATTGGGCACCGGCACCCGGATCGAGGTGCTGATCAGCCGCCCGTCCAGTGCGGGCATCACCTTGCCGATCGCGTCCGCCGCACCGGTGGAGGTGGGCACCATGCTGATCGCGCCCGCCCGGTCGCGGGTCAGATCGCCGCCCACTCGGTCATGCGTGGGCTGCGCGCCGGTATAAGAATGCACCGTCGTCATCGTGCCGCGCAGAATGCCGAAGCGGCTGTGCAGCACCTGCGCCACCGGCGCCAGGCAATTGGTCGTGCACGACCCGCTGGAGGCGACGCGGGTCCCTGCGCCGAGCGCGCGGTGATTGATGCCGTAAACCAGCGTCGGCGCGTCCCCCTGACTGGGCGCGCTGATCAGGACCCGGCCCGCGCCGCTTTGCAGATGACGCGCGGCGCCGGCATCGTCTCTAAACCGGCCCGTACAGTCGAGCGCGATGTCCACGTCGTCCCAGACTAGGGCCTCGGGGGCCGCCTCCGCCGTCATGCGGATCGGGCCGCCGCCGACATCGAGCGTATCGCCGTCCAGCGTGACAGGCCCATCGTAGCGCCCGTGCACGCTGTCGAAGGCGAACATATGGGCCAGCGCCTCCGGCGCGGCACGGTCGTTCACCGCAACGACGCGCAGGTCCGGACGGGTTTGCGCTACGCGCAGGATGCACCGCCCGATGCGCCCGAACCCATTGATGCCCAGCCGCACGACGCTCATCTCCAGAAGGCGAGCCATTCGATGAACTCGGCCAGCTTCTTCATCAGAAACAGCAGGTTCGCGCCGTCCGTGCGGGTGACGTCCCACAGGACGCCCCCGACGATCAGAAGGCCCATGATGATCGCAAGCCGATTGGTCATGCCGCCCTGATGCCAGCGCGCCCGGGCGCAGGCAAGGCCTAGCCGGCGGCGCCCATATGCACGGCCACGTCCGCCATCCGGACGGAGAACGCCCATTCGTTGTCGTACCACGCCAACACGCGCACCAAATTGCCGCCGGTGACCTTCGTCTGGTCGGGGGCGAAGATCGACGAATGTTCGGTGTGGTTGAAATCGACGGAGACTTTCAGCTCCGGATCGTAGGACAGCACCCGCGCCATGTCGGAGGTGGCGCGCTTTTGCACGGCGGCGTTGACCTCCTCCACCGTCACGTCCCGCGCAGCGACAAAGGTCAGGTCCACGGCGGAGACGTTCGGCGTCGGCACGCGCATCGCCGTCCCGTCGAGCTTGCCCTTGAGCTGCGGCAGCACCTCACCCAGGGCCTTTGCGGCGCCGGTGGAGGTTGGGATCATGCTCATGGCGGCGGCCCGCGCGCGGTAGAAGTCCTTGTGCCGCCGGTCGAGCGTCGGCTGGTCGCCGGTATAAGAGTGGATCGTGGTCATCAGGCCGGAGACGATGCCGATCTCCTCGTCCAGCACGCGGGCGAGGGGGGCAAGGCAGTTCGTCGTGCACGATCCGTTGGAGATCATGCGCTCGCCGGGTTGTAGATCGCCTTCGTTCACGCCGAA
>JBCDFL010000002.1:0-61018 GCA_039178165.1 Pseudomonadota bacterium
ACACTTGCCGCAAGGCGCGCGCGGCGCTGCCGGATGCGGCGTTCGTGGACGTGCGCGCGGACGGGGTGCCCGGTGCGGTCATGGCGCGTGCGCTCGAGGTGTTTGGCACGGCGCTGGTGAACACGCGCAGCACCACGTGGCGGGGCCTGGCAGAGGCGGAGCGCGCCCTGCCGCCGCAGGAGGTTTTGGCGGCGCATCCCGCGCTGATGAAGCGCCCCCTGATCGTCGATGGGGACGCAATGTATCTGGGCTGGGGCGCGGACACCCGCGCGGCGCTGGACCTTTAGGCCGTCGCGGGCTGGCGGGCCAGCCGCGCGGCGCCGTCGACGCTGAGGGGGCCGGCGCCTTTGAAGACGAGGACCAGCAGCAGAACGATCCAGAGCGAGCGCTGATCGAACAGGTCCGGCGCGCCGCCGCTGAACCAGCCGCCCAGGGCCGCGCCGTGGCCGGTGACGTCGACATAGGTTTGCACCAGCACGAAGCCGATCATGCCGATCGCCGCGAGCCGTGTCATGAGGCCGATGACGATCAGAACGGGCAGGACGTATTCGGCGATAGTGCCGGCGACGATCACCAACCGCTGGAAGACGGACATTTGCGTCACGTCCCACAAGACCGCTTCGGCGGCGGCGGGGAAGATCTGCCCGAAGCCGCCCGCGGAGGGCGAGAAGACCGTGCCGTCGTATTTGAGGCCAGCGGAGGCGATGAAGTAGATCAGGAAGACGCCTGCGAAGGTCAGTCGCGCCAGCGTCGGCAACAGGATATCGCCCGCATGGTCGAGCCGCGCGGTCAGGGCGTTGTAGGTGGCAAGCATGGGTCAGTCCTTTGTCGTCGTCGCCGCGTTGGGCGGGTCGTTGGGGGTCAGGTCCGTGAGGGCCGCCTGGCTGAGCAGCAGCGCCAGCGGGGCGGAGGGGTCGTAATCGTCCGGGCCCGCCGCGCCGAGGGGGCGGCCGTTCATCAGGGCCTGCACCCAAGCGCCGGCCTTCTTGTCCAGCGCGTGGGGCACCGGATCGAAGCCGGGGCGGGTGATCAGAACGTCCTGCGCGCGGGCCTGCGGCTTGGGCGCGCCAGGCTCTGCGTTGAAGCGCCAGATGTCGTGCAGCGGCCAGTCGGAGCGGATCAGCACGGCGGCGGGGGCGAAGCGCACGCGCACGTCGCCAAGCGCCTCGGGCGGCACGGCGGCCAGCCGGGCGGGGTCCAGCGGGGCGCCATCCGCGGCGTGGTAGCTGGCGCGCAGAGCCAGTTCGAGCCGCGCGACATCCGGCAGGTAGCCGATATGCGCCAGCGGCGTCACGCCCGCCAGGAAGGCCGGGAAGTCCTGGCCGTAATGCATCATCAGGGGGGAGGTCGGCGGGTGCGCCCGCACGTAAGCCCCGGCGATCTGGCCGAAATTCTCCGCCCCGATCAGCTTTTGTGTGATGGGAAAGCCGGTGCGCATCGCCTCGGTCAGCGAATGCACGACGTTGTTGCGGTAGACGCCGAAGCGGCGGGTCGCCACCGCGCCCGCTGGGTCTTGCAGGCCGGCGGGCACCTGCGCGGCGGCGTCCAGAAGCGCGGCGCGGAAGGTGTCTTGGCCCGGCATCACGCCAGGGCCAGGGCGGCGCGTTCCGCCTCCGCCCGTAGGATCGGCCAGTCCGGCACGTCGTTGTCCCATTCCACCAGCACGGGCAGCGGGCCGGTCTTGGCGAGGGTGGTGTGCAGCAGGTTCCAGACCGCATCGTCGGTGGGGGCGCCGTGGCTGTCGATCAGCAGGGGCGCGTCGCCGTCGCTGTCATGGGCGTGCCCGCCGACATGAATCTCGCCCACCGCGTGCAGCGGGTAGGCGTCAATATAGCCCTCGGGGCTGTAGCCGAGGTTCGTCGCGCTGATGAAGACGTTGTTGACGTCCAGCAGCAGCCCGCAGCCGGTGCGGCGCACAATTTCGGCCAGGAAGTCCGTCTCGGACATCGTCGAGGCGGCGAAGGCGAGGTAGCTGGACGGGTTTTCCAGCAGCATCTGGCGGCCCAGCCGGTCCTGCACCTGGTCGATATGCGCCGCGACGCGGGCGAGCGTCGCTTCGGTATAAGGGAGGGGCAGCAGATCGTTCATGTATTCACCGCCATGGCTGGACCAGGCGAGGTGTTCGGAAAAGCTGGCCGGATTCAGCCAGCCGACCAGATGCGCGAGGCGGTCAAGGTGATCTTCGTCCAGCGGGCCTTCGCTGCCGATGGACAGGCCGACGCCGTGGCAAGAAATGGCGAAGCGTTCGGAAAGGGCGCGCATCTGCGCGTGCGGGCGTCCGCCGGCGCCCATATAATTCTCCGCGTGGATCTCGAGCCATTCGACGGGGCCGGGCGCCTCGGTCAGCGCCGCGAAGTGCTGCGCCTTGTAGCCGACGCCGGGGGCGGCGGGCAGGCGGGGGCTGGGGCGAGCGTCGAGCATGGCGGGGTCCTTGGCGGTGGGAGGCCGGGCGACGCGCGCCCGGCCCGGAGGGGTGCCTTATGCGGGCAGATCGCGGTCCAGCTCTTCCAGGGAGCCGGTGCGCGCGGTGCCGTCGGCCATCGCGGGCAGATCAATCTCCGCGCAGGTGCCGGTGTCGACCAGGGTCCAGGCGTTGCCTTGGTAGTCGACGGTGGAGGTGCCGGCGCAGGTCGTGCCCGGGCCCGCGGCGCAGTCGTTCTCACCGGCTAGGCTGATGCCGTAGCATTTTTCTTTGGAGGCGGCTTCGGCGGTGGTGGTGCTTTGGGCGGTCATGGCGGCCGCGACGGCACCGACGAGCGCCATGGATTTGATGGTGGTGGACATGTGATGGTCTCCCTCTTGGTCAGGTCGAAACGGGGCGTCGTGCCCTTGGCGCACAATAAAGACGCCGCGGACGCACATTACTAGTCACGAGCCTGTGTGTCACAGGCCCGTTATGTCGCGTGGGGTCCGCGTGCGGAATAGCGCCCGCGGATCAGGGTTTTGTGGGGGATTGTTACAGCTGCGCGCGCCGGGCGGGCGGTCCGTTGCAACACTGTGCCGGCACGAAAACGCGCGGCACCCGGGGGCGCCGCGCTTATGTTACCTGTGCGAGAAGGGCCCCGTGTGGCCCGCCGCCCTGGCGCGGTGGCTAGTCGCGCAGATCGGGCGGCGTCGCTTCGGCGGCCAGATCGGCGACCAGCGCGTCCAGCGGCTGGACCGAGGTTTGCTTTTCACCCAGGCGGCGGACCGACACGGTGCGCTCTTCGACCTCGCGCGCGCCGCAGGCCAGGATCACGGGGACCTTGGACACCGAATGCTCGCGGACCTTGTAGTTGATCTTCTCGTTGCGGATGTCCGCTTCGGCCTGGATGCCCGCGCGCTTTAGGGTGCGGACGACGTCGGTCACGTATGCATCCGCCTCTGACGTGATGGAGGCAACGACGACCTGCCGCGGGGCCAGCCAGAAGGGCAGTTTGCCGGCGAAGTTTTCGATCAGGATGCCGGTGAACCGCTCCAACGAGCCGAAGAGGGCGCGGTGCAGCATAACGGGCCGCTTCCGTTCGCCCGAGGCGTCGACATAGGTGGAGTTGAACCGTTCGGGCAGGTTGAAATCGACCTGGTTGGTTCCGCATTGCCAATCCCGCCCGATGGCGTCGCGCAGCACATATTCCACCTTCGGCCCGTAGAACGCGCCTTCGCCCTCAAACAGCGTGAACTCGATCCCCGAGGCTTTGAGCGAATCCGCCAGGGCCGCTTCGGCGCGGTCCCAGTTTTCTTCGGTGCCGATGCGCTTTTCGGGGCGGGTCGACAGTTTGACCCGCACCTCTTCGAAACCGAAGTCGCGGTAGATCGACATGACCAGTTCGTTCACCTTCAGGCATTCGTCGAAGAGCTGCTCGGGCGTGCAGTAGATATGCGCGTCGTCCTGGGTGAAGCTGCGCACGCGCAGAAGGCCGTGCAGCGCGCCCGACGGCTCGTAACGGTGGACCTTGCCGAACTCGCCGATCTTCACGGGCAGGTCGCGGTAACTTTTGACGCCCTGATTGTAGATTAGCATGTGGCCCGGGCAGTTCATCGGCTTCAGGGCATAGTCCCGGTCGTCATGGGTTTTGGCCAGGAACATGTTGTCCATGTAGTTGAACCAGTGGCCCGAGGTCTCCCACAGGGCGCGGTCCATGATGTCGGGGGAGTTGACCTCCACATAGCCGGCATCTTCCTGGCGCCGGCGCATATAGCCGATGAGGCTTTGGAAAAGGCGCCATCCCGCCGGGTGCCAGAAGATCGAGCCCGGCGCGACCTCTTCGAAGTGAAAGAGGCCCATCTCGCGGCCCAGCCGGCGGTGGTCCCGCTTTTCGGCCTCTTCCAGGAAGTTGAGGTGCGCCTTGAGCTTTTCCTTGCCGGTGAAGGCCACGCCGTAGATGCGTTGCAGCATCGGGCGGTCGCTGTCGCCGCGCCAATAAGCGCCCGCAACGCTCATCAGTTTGAACGCATCGCCGGGAACCTGGCCGGTATGGGCGAGGTGCGGGCCGCGGCAGAGGTCTTGCCACTCGCCGTGCCAGTACATGCGCAGCGGCTCGCCCCCTGGAATGCTCTCGATCAGCTCGACCTTGTAGGGCTCGCCCAGGTCTTCGTAGTGCTTGATCGCGCGGGCGCGGTCCCAGACTTCGGTCCGGACGGGATCACGCAGGTTGATGATCTCGCGCATCTTTTTCTCGATCGCGCCGAGGTCTTCGGGGGTGAAGGGCTCCGCCCGGTCGAAGTCGTAATACCAGCCGTTCTCGATCACCGGGCCGATGGTGACTTTCGTGTCGGGCCAGATCTCTTGCACGGCGCGGGCCATGATGTGCGCCAGGTCGTGGCGGATCAGCTCGTTCGCCTGCGCCTCGTCCTGCATCGTGTGGATGGCGATCTCCGCGTCGGCCTCAATGGGCCATTGCAGATCGTAATGCGCGCCGTTCACGGTTGCGCTGATCGCCTTTTTGCCTAGGGATTTGGAGATGCTGCCCGCGACCTCTGCCGCGGTGATACCGGCGTCGAAGTCGCGCGCAGTGCCATCCGGAAAGGTGAGGGAGATCGAGCTGTTGTCGCGGGCCATGATGGGGCCTCCTCGTCGGTTCGGCGCCTACGGAACGCCCGGTTGCGGTATGGAGGCCTTGTGACCGGGATGGCGCCGCCGGTCAAGCGGGCATCACGGCTTGCAGGTGAAGGTGGGCAGGTCACCCGGACCGTCCGCCACGGGCGTTACCGGCTCCGTGCACCAGGCGGCGACTGTGCGCGTATAGGCGTTGAGGGGGATGTCGCCCGAGGCTTTGAGCCCGCGCATGGCGATGTCCGCCTCCGCCCGGCTGCCGAACGCCGCGACGGGGCGCAGCAGCCCTTCGGTGCGCAGGATCGCCACCGTGCCGCCCGCTTCGGGCGCCGCGAAGGTCAGGCCGGACAGCACGCCCGTCTTGGCTTCGGTGATCAGGTGCGTCTTTTCAAGCGCCCGCGCGAGGCGCTCCGCCTCCGCCGCTGCGCCCGCAGGGGTGGAGAAGGAGCCGGTGATCAGCACCGCGCCGGATTGCAGGGCCTCTGCCTCCGGCGTCAGCACGGTCAGGGCTTGTTTCGTTTCCGGCTCCGCCGCAGGGGCGCTGGGCGCGGAGGCTTTGAGCGCCTCGCTGAGGGCAAGGATGCGCTGGCCCCAGGTGGTAAGCACCGGGGCCGGGACCATGTCGGCGAAGGCGTCCGAGACGAAGGCGAGGCTTTCCTCCTCCCACTGGAGCAGCGCCTCGATATCCTGGGTGTAGGGCACGCGCTGGTCCTGCACCATCTTGAAGGACACCGACGTGGCGGAGACGTCTTCCAGCACAGCGCAGCGGATGAAATGCTGGGTCCGTCCGATGGCGTCGAAGGGCACGGCGTGCTGGCGGGCGGTTTCCTTGAGGATGTAGATTTCCTGCACGATCTTCTGCATGTCGCTGAGGTTCGCCGCCTCGTCCTCCGAGATATCGAAGGTGTGGCTGTTGCACAGAAAATCGCGCTGGGCTGTGAGGAACGTGTGGTCTTTGCGCGCCCAGAAGCGGAATTGATCGACGATCATCCACGAGGTCACGACGACCAGCAGGATGAGCGCCAGGACGCCGGTGACGGTCGCGGCGTAGCCGGAGAGGGTTTGCAGGGCGGCGCCCAATCGGGCCAGGCGCCCGGGCGGGTCGGGTTGATCGGACATGGAATGGCCTATGGGTCAAATGGGTCTTCGCGTAATGCGCGAATTAGGCCAGCCGCGGGGCGTTCTGTCAATTGCGGCGGCGCTGTGGGACGGGTCTGGGGCGCGAGGGCGCCTGCGCGTTGGGCGGGGCCTTCGGCGCGGGCGCTTACTCCGCCGGGCGGGGGACCGGCGCCCGCGGGGGCATGGCCGCGCTGATCTGAAGGTGCACTAAGGCCCCGAGGGCGCAGAGCCCGGCGGCCAGGCCGGTCCAGATCACGCCGTAGCTTTCCAGCACCCAGGCGCCGAGGCCCGATCCCAGCGCCGCGCCGATATAGATTGCGGCAGCGTTGAGGGCGAGGACCACGGGCGCGCGCGGGCCGGCGAGGCCAATGAGCCGCATCTGCTGGCCCGCCATGAAAGACCAGCCGAAGACGGCCCAGGCGATCGCGATGGCGTAGAGCGCCGGGATTGGCAGCGGCAGCAGCGAAAAGAGCGGCATGATGAGGGCCTGCAGCGCGGCCAGGACGCTGAGCGTGGCGCGCCAGCCGAAGCGATCTGCGAGGATGCCGCCCAAGATGTTGCCGGCGACCGCACCGCTGCCGAAGAGTGCCAGGATCAGCGTGACGCCGTCGCGGCCGAAGCCCATCGTCGCGCTCAGCAGGGGCGCGATGAAGGTGTAAAGGACGTAGATCGCGCCGAGGAAGGAGCTGGTGAAGAGCACCGCCAGCATCATGCGCGCGTCCGCCAGACTGGTGCCCAGATCGGCGAGGGAGACGGGCTGGAACGACAGCCCGCGCGGCACGATGGTCCAGACCAGCGCGAGGCAAGGCAGGGCCAGTACGACGGTGATCCAGAAGGCCCAGCGCCAGCCGAACGTGTAGGCGATCCAGCTGCCCGCGGGCACACCGACGACCTGCGCCAGGGTGAGGCCGAAGAAGACGGCGGCCAGGACGCGGGCGCGCTGCGCCTCGGGGTAAAGGCCGGCGGCGACGGCGGCAGCGACGGGGGTGAAGAGGCCTGCTCCGGCGGCGGCGAGGACCCTTGCGCCCTGCAGGCCGTTGAGGCCCGGGGCCAGCGCGGACCAGAGCGCGGCGAGGCCGAAGAGCGACAGGCCCAGGCCCATCACCTTGCGCCGCCCGATCCGCCCGGTCAGCGCGACCAGTAGGGGCGAGAGCACCGCGTAGCCGATGGCGTAGACGGTCAGCAGCGCGCCGGCCTGGGCGGGGCGCAGGCCGAGGTCGTCGCCCATCGGCTCCACCAGCCCGACGATGACAAAGGCGCCGACGCCGATCAGGAAGTTCGACGCCGACAGGGCAGGGATCAGAAGGCGGGGCGGCGGGCTCATACGCCAGACTGCGCAGCCCGCTGCTGCCTTGGCAAGCCTCAGGCGGTGAAGAGCGCCCAGCCCATCAGAAGGCAGCAGACCCAGCCCGCGGTGAAGATCAGCGGCCGCATCGGGAAGCGGGCCATGCCGGAGATGTAGCCCGCCGCGTGGGCCGTGCGGATCACCAGGAAGGCCGCGGTGGTCCAGAGCGTGAGCGCGGAAAAGCCGTCCGCGCGGTCCACCAGCAGGACCAGCAGCGCGAAGGGCACGCTTTGTTCCAGCATGTTCAGGTGCGCGCGGTAAGCGCGGTGGACCCAGGGGCGTTGCAGCGCCGCATTGGCCGGGATGACGAAGCCGTCCGGCGCGCCGTCAGGCAGGGCGCCGTCGGGCGCGGTGTTCACGCCGATGATGTAGGGGATCCAGAGGGAGGCGGCCATCAGGGCCAGCACACCCAGCAGCAGGATTTCGGTCGGCAAAGCGGTCATGGGTCAGGTCCTTTCGGGTGAGGTTAGCGTGCGGCGCTGCTGAAGCGGGCGTCTTGCCCCGTCTCCAGCCAGGTCTTGAGGCCGGCGGCCCACCGCTCCCACCCGTCGGCGACGCCTTCCCCCGGCACGACGGGGAAGGTGAGGTCGTACTGTTCGATGGTGAGTTTGCAGAAGGCGCCCTCGGGCGTTAGGCGGTAGATCACGCGGCTGGGATCGCCGCCGCCCTCCCAATTTGGGGTAAAGCGCAGCTCGATTTCGGTCTTTGGTGTCTCGCGCAGAAGGGTCTTGGACATCAGCTCGGACCCGTCTGGCATGAGGAAGACCATGCGGTCCCCGTCCTGCACCGCGCGGTACGCCATGAAGTGATAGTGGGCCACCGCCTCCGGGTCGCGCAGGGCGTCCCACAGACAGTCCTGGCTGACGCGGATGAAGGTCTGCATCACGAAATCGGGTTTGGTCATATCTCTCTCTCCTTCGAGCTGCGCTTTGAGGGCCAGGATCGCGCGGGCGCTGCCTTTGACGGCGAAGGGCTCGATCCAGCGGTCGATGGCTTCCTGCAGCGGCAGGGCGTTGAGGTAGTGGTGCTTGAAGCGCCCGACCTTCTTGGTCGTGATCAGGCCCGACTCTTCCAGAACGCCCAGATGCTTCATCACGCCGAAGCGCGTCATCTCAAGCGGGGCTTCGAGCTGGCTAAGCGTCTGGCCGTCTCGCTGGCGAAGCGCGTCCAGCAGCGTGCGGCGGGCCGGGTCGGCGAGGGCTTTGAAAATTGCGTCCATGAGGGTCTTATATGTGATTCTATAGTCACGTGACAAAATAGTAACATATAAAGGGTTTGCGGCGCCTGTCGGGCCGCGACATGATCCGCGCTATGGAGTTCCTCGATACGCCCCAAGGCCGGCGCCTGGCCTATCATCGCAGCCCCGGGACGGGCCCCTGGATCGTCTTTCTGGGCGGGCTGAAATCCGACATGGAGGGCACGAAGGCGCTGCATCTGGAGGCTTGGGCGCGCGCGCGGGGGCGGTCCTTTCTGCGCTTCGATTATTCGGGGCACGGCCAATCCTCCGGCACGTTCGAGGAAGGGTGCATCGGGGATTGGGTTGAAGACACGGCAGCCGCCATCGGCACGTTGACGGACGGCAAGGTGATCCCCGTCGGCTCGTCCATGGGCGGCTGGCAGGCACTGCTTTTTGCGCGGGCGCAGCCAGAGCGGGTGCAGGGTCTCGTGACCATCGCCGCAGCGCCGGATTTCACCGAAGACAGCTATTGGGCCGGCTTTTCGGACGCACAGCGGGCGACGCTCGAGGCCGAGGGCCAAGTCGAGATGCCGTCGGACTACATGGAGCCCTACCTCATCACGCGCCGCATGATCGAAGATGGGCGGGATAACCTGGTCCTGCGCGCGCCCCTGCCGCTACCGTTTCCGGTGCGCTGCCTGCAGGGGACCGCGGACAGTGCCGTCAGCACAGAGACCGCATTGCGTCTGATGGAGCATGCGGACAGCCCCGACATGCGGCTGACGCTGGTCAAGGGCGCCGACCACCGCTTCTCCGACGGGCCCTGCCTGGGTCTGATCGAGGCGGCGCTGGACGACATCTTGGCGCTGACGTGAAAGTCGCGCTGATCTGCCTCGCTCTGGTGGTCCTGGCAGGCGCGCTCTTCTGGCGCTTCGGCCCGGTGGAGGACGCGGCGCTGGACGGGCCGGCAGACCTGGCCGGGCTGGAGGGCGGCGTGGACGCCTGGTTCGCCGCGCAGGAGGGACGGTTTGACGACATCACGGCGGGGGCGGAGAAGCGCGTGATCTGGGCCGGTGCGCCGGGTGCGCAGACCGAGTGGGCGGTGCTCTATGTGCACGGATTTTCCGCGACGTCGGAGGAGATCCGGCCCGTGCCCGACGACGTGGCGGCGGCTTTGGGCGCGAACCTCGTCTACACGAGGCTGACCGGGCACGGGCGCGGCGCAGCGCCGATGGGCACGGCCCGGGTGGCCGACTGGATGCAGGACACGCGCCAGGCTTTGGCCGCCGCCCGCGCCGTGGGGCGGCGCGTTCTGGTCCTGTCGGTCTCGACGGGCGGCACGCTGGTGACCGCCGCCCTCGCACAAGGGGAGGCGGTGGATGGCGCGGTCTTCCTGTCGCCCAATTTTGGGATCAACAATCCGGCCGCGCCGCTCTTGACCTGGCCGGGCGTGCGGCACTGGCTGCCACCGATCCTGGGGCGGACCTACGCGTTCGAGCCGCGCAATGACGCGCAGGCGCGCTTTTGGACGACCTCTTATCCGTCGGTGGCGCTGCTGCCCGTCGCGGCTTTGGTCAAGGCTGTCCGGGCCCTGGATCTGAGCGGGATCACCGCGCCGGCGCTCTTCATCTATGCCGCAGCCGATCAAGTGGTCGTCGCGGCGCAGACGGACGCCATCGTGGCGCGCTGGCCCGCCCGGGCGGAGGTCGAACAACCGGTGATGGGCCCCGGCGACGACGCGTCGGCCCACGTGATCGCTGGCGACATCCTGTCGCCCGGACGCAACGCGGCGACGGTAGAGCGCATCCTCGCCTTCGCGCGCAGCCTTTAGCCATGGCGCGCCGCCGCCCCGCCAGCATGTGGAGCCTGGAGGCGCTGGGCCGGGTGCGCCTGTCGAAACATTTCTACATGCGCGACTTCCTCTATTCGGAGATCGGCAATTTCCACCGTGTGCAGAACCTGCCGCAGGACCCGGATCTGGCCATCGCGCACGGACGGGAGCTGTGCACCCAGCTTTTGGACCCGCTGGAGGAAACATTCGGGCGGCTCGCCATTCGGTCGGGCTACCGCAGTCCGGAGCTGAACGCCTTTGGCAATGAGAACAAGCTGAACTGCGCGCGCAACGACAACCCGATCGAGTGCCATATTTGGGATTGGGGGCGCGGAGAGGCGGGGATCGCGGGCACCTCGCTCGCCATCCCGTGGTTCACCGACCGCTACGCGGCCGGGCGCGATTGGCGCGATCTGGCGTGGTGGATTTACGATCATTTGCCCTATTCGGGGATGTGGTTCTTTCCCAAACTCTGTGCTTTCAACCTCGACTGGCGTCCGCAGCCGCAGCGGATGATCGGCAGCTATATCGCGCCGCGGGGGCTGCTGTTGCGGGCGGGCGCCGATCCGGACGAGCCTCTGGCGGCGCGCCGCGCGCGCTACGCCGACTTCCCGCCGTTTCGGGGGATCGCTTACCCTTAAAGGCGACGATCGCGCGGGTGCGTTGGGGTTGTCGACGGGGGTGTGATCGCCGGATGTGCCCGCTGTGAGGCAACTTGCGCCCGGATCGCGGGGGAGGCACAAGGAAGTGACTTGGCGCCGCGTCGCGGGTGTTGGCGTGTGCCGGCGGCTCTGCAATGCTGCCGCCAGCGCCGCGCACGGTGAACGCAGCGCCCCGATAGGCGCGCTATGTCGCAGGTGCGGCAATTGAAGTTCGGCGCAATGTATACCATTGTATGCTGAGCGAATAATTCATATCACCCGCAGCGATCCAGCTGAAAGCCCGACGTGGACCCCGTTATGAGCCTTTACCAAACCTACCTCACCGAGATCGAAACCCGCAAAGCGGACGGTCTGAACGCCAAGCCCATCGACGATGCGGCCCTGACCGAAGAGCTGATCGACCACATCCGCGACACGGGCAGCCCCCATCGGGCGCATTGTTTGGAGCTGTTCATCTACAACACGCTGCCCGGCACGACCAGCGCGGCGGGGGTGAAGGCGCGGTTGCTCAAGGACATCGTGCTGGGTCAGGCCGAGGTGGCGGAGATCACGCCGACCTTCGCCTTTGAGCTTCTGAGCCATATGAAGGGCGGCCCGTCGGTCGAGGTGCTGCTGGACATCGCGCTGGGCGATGCGCCGGATTTGGCCGCGCAAGCGGCGGAGGTGCTGAAGACGCAAGTGTTCCTCTACGAGGCCGACACCGACCGGATCAAAGCGGCATACGAGGCCGGCGATCCAGTCGCGGCGGACCTTCTGGACAGCTACGCTAAGGCGGAATTCTTCACCAAGCTGCCGGATGTCGAGGAAGAGATCAAAGTCGTCACCTACATCGCGGCCGAAGGCGATATCTCCACCGACCTCCTGAGCCCCGGCAACCAAGCCCACTCGCGCGCTGACCGGGAGCTACACGGCAAATGCATGTGTGACGAGGCCGCCCAGCAGCAGATCGAGGCGCTCAAGCTGCAGCACCCGGACAAGCGGGTCATGCTGATCGCCGAAAAGGGGACGATGGGTGTTGGCTCCTCCCGGATGTCGGGGGTGAACAACGTGGCGCTGTGGACGGGCAAGCAGGCCTCGCCCTACGTGCCTTTCGTCAACATCGCGCCGGTTGTGGCGGGGACGAACGGCATCTCCCCCATCTTCCTGACGACGGTTGGGGTCACGGGCGGCATTGGCGTCGATCTGAAAAACTGGGTGAAGAAGACGGGCGAGGACGGTAAGCCGATCTTGAACAACGATGGCAACCCGATCCTGGAGCAGCGCTATTCGGTCGAAACCGGGACGGTGCTGACCATCAACACCAAGACCAAGAAACTCTACAGCGAGGACGGCAGCGAAGAGCTGGCGGACCTGTCGGGTAGCTTCACGCCGCAGAAGGTGGAATTCATGAAGGCCGGCGGCTCCTACGCCGTGGTCTTCGGCAAGAAGCTGCAAACCTTTGCGGCGCAAACGCTCGGCATCGACGCGCCGGCCGTCTTCGCCCCGTCCAAGGAAATCAGCCACGAGGGCCAGGGCCTCACGGCGGTGGAGAAGATCTTCAACGCCAACGCGCTGGGCGTCAGCCCGGGCACGGTGCTGCACGCAGGCTCGGACGTGCGGGTGCGCGTGAACATCGTCGGCTCACAGGACACGACCGGCCCGATGACCGCGCAAGAGCTGGAGGCGATGGCCGCAACCATCCTGTCTCCGGCGGTCGATGGCGCCTACCAATCGGGCTGCCACACCGCGTCTGTCTGGGATGCCAAGGCGCAGGCCAACACGCCCAAACTCATGGCCTTCATGAACAAATTCGGGCTGGTGACGGGGCGCGACCCCAAAGGCGAATACCACGCGATGACGGACGTGATCCACAAGGTGTTGAACGATATCACCGTGGACGATTGGGCCATCATCATCGGCGGCGACAGCCACACCCGCATGTCCAAGGGCGTCGCGTTCGGCGCGGATTCGGGCACCGTGGCGCTGGCGCTGGCGACGGGCGAGGCGTCCATGCCGATCCCGGAATCGGTGAAGGTGACGTTCAACGGCCAGATGGCCGAGCACATGGACTTCCGCGACGTGGTGCACGCTACGCAAGCCCAAATGCTGGCCCAGCACGGCGACAACGTCTTCCAGGGCCGGATCATCGAGGTGCATATCGGCACGTTGCTGGCCGATCAGGCCTTCACCTTCACCGACTGGACGGCGGAGATGAAGGCGAAGGCGTCGATCTGCATTTCCAACGACGAGACGCTGATCAAATCGCTGGAGTTGGCCAAGCACCGCATCCAGATCATGATCGACAAGGGGATGGAGCATGAAAACGGCATGCTCCAAAAGCTGATCGACATCGCGGAAGCGCGGATTGCGCAGATCCGCTCTGGCGAGAAGCCGGCTCTCGCGCCGGACGCGTCGGCCAAATACTTCGCCGAGGTCGTCGTCGATCTGGACCAGATCGTGGAGCCGATGATTGCAGACCCGGACGTGAACAATGTGGACGTCTCCAAACGCTACACCCACGACACGATCCGCCCGATCTCCTACTACCAGGCGGAAAAGAAGGTCGATCTGGGCTTCGTCGGCTCCTGCATGGTGCACAAGGGCGACATCAAGATCGTGGCGCAAATGCTGCGCAACCTCGAAGAAGCGCATGGCGAGGTGACCTTTAAGGCGCCGCTGGTCGTCGCTGCGCCGACCTACAACATCATCGACGAGTTGAAGGAGGAGGGCGACTGGGAGATCCTGCAAAAGTATTGCGGGTTCGAGTTCGACGACGCCGCGCCCAAAGTGACCGCGCGCACCGAATACGAGAATATCCTCTATCTGGAACGCCCGGGCTGCAACCTTTGCATGGGCAACCAGGAAAAGGCGGCCAAGGGGGACACGGTCCTCGCCACCTCGACCCGGCTGTTCCAGGGCCGCGTGGTCGCGGACTCGGAGACGAAGAAGGGCGAGTCGCTGCTCGGCTCCACCCCCGTCGTCGTCCTGTCGGCGATCCTGGGCCGCACGCCCACGCTGGAGGAATACAAGCTCGCGGTCGAAGGGATCGATCTGACCAAATTCGCCCCGCCCATCCAGAAACCGATGCAGGGCCTGTCGGTCCACTTCTAACCGTCGCCCCTCTGGCCGGCGCGCGGGACGGTCCGCGCGCCGGCCTTGCGCTTTTGCACGCCACGGGCGCCCCCGTATCCCCATATACTTGTCCACAAGATGTGGTTTGGCGTTGACCGTCCCTCCCCACATAAGGGAAAATCGCTGCCAATTCATCTAGGGGGATGTGGGAATGAAGCGATTCCTTGCGGCGGCTTTGGCGGCCACGATCGGCTGTGCAGCGCCAGCCCTGGCGCAGACCTGCGGCGGGACCTACGCGGTGCAGCGCGGCGATAGCCTGTCGCTGATCGCGGACCGCCAGTACCAGAACGCCAGCCAGTGGACGGAAATCCACCGCAACAATCTGGGCCTGATCGGGGAGAACCCCAACGCCATCCGCGTGGGCATGAAGCTGCAACTGGGCTGCATCGGTGGCCTGCCTACGGGATTGCCGGGCGGCGCGCCGGTCGCGGGTGCAGCCGCCGTCCCGGCCCCTGCACCCGCCGCCGCGTCGGGCCGCGCGCTGGAGGCGACGATCAACCTCGTCACGGCGGGCGATTATGCCCCCTTCACCGACCCGGACTTGGACGAAGGGGGCCTGCTGACGGATGTCGTGAACAAGGCGATGGGCGCGTCGGGCGCCTCAAAAGGGTACAAGATCCACTGGGTGAACGATTGGTCCAGCCACCTCGACCCGCTGATGTCCTCGGCCATGATGGACATGGCGTTTCCCTGGTTCAAACCCGATTGCGCGGGCGAGCCGGACAATTACCGCTGCGCGAATTTCCACTTCTCCGACCCGATGTTCGAGATGTTGATCCTGCTCTTCGTCGATACCGCGCGCCCGATCCCCTTTGCCGAAGACACCGACATCCACGGCCGCACGCTGTGCCGTCCGGCGGGCTATTTCACGCACGATCTGGACCGCCCGGACCGGCGCTGGCTGTCGGACGGGCTGATCACGCTGACCTCGCCCAGCACGGTTGCAGAGTGCTTTGAGCTGCTGGTTGCGGGCGAGGTGGACGCCGTCGCCATCAACGAGTTCACCGGGCGCGCGGCGATCAAGTCGGCGGGCCTCAAGGGCCGCGTCGACGTTGTGCAGGGCCGCCCGGTCTCCATCGAGGGGCTGCACGTGCTGGTGCATAAGGCGCACCCGCAAGCGGAGACGCTGATCGCGACGATCAACGAAGGGATGGACACGATCAAGGCCAGTGGCACCTACCAGCAGGTGATCGACCGGCACATGTCCACCATCTGGGCGGAGTTCTAAGATGTGGCGCGCCGCCCTTGTCGCGCTGGGCCTGAGCGCCAGCGCCGCCGCCGCCTGCCAGCCCAGCTACACCGTGCGAGAGGGCGATACGCTCTTTTCCATCGCCGAAGCCCAGTTCGGCGATCTGACCAAGTGGTCGCTGATCTTCTACAACAACCCGTCGATCCAGGGTGGATCGCTGCTGGAGGTGCCGGTGGGTACGGTGCTGGACCTGCCCTGCGAGGGCCAGGCCAGCCGCGCGCCCGATCCCACGCCGCTGCAGCAGGCGGACGCGGAGATGAAGCTGATCACGGGCGGCAATTACGCGCCCTTCACCGACCGCGACTGGCCGGGGCAGGGGATGCTGACCGAGCTGGTCAATGCCGCGCTGGAGACGACGGACGCCCCGGTCAGCTACTCCATCACCTGGGAGGATGATTGGTCCAAGCACCTGTTCCCGATGCTGGACAGCAAGGAATTCGACATGGGCTTCCCGTGGTTCCGCCCCGATTGTGCGGGCAACCCGAGCCACGAGCGCTGCGCGAACTTCCATTTCTCCGAGCCGCTGGTCGATCTGGTCATCCTGCTTTTCACCCGGGCGGATGCGCAGTTCGCCTTCGACAGCGACGCCGATATCGAAGGCAAGACGCTGTGCCGGCCCGCGGGCTATTTTACCCACGATCTGGACCGGCAGGACCGCAAGTGGCTGAGCCGCGGCGTGATCGAGCTGACCCAGCCTGCGACGCCGCAAGAGTGCTTCGAGCTTTTGATGCAAGGCGCGGTCGATGCGGTGGCGATGAACGAATTCACCGGAGTGACCAAGATGTTCGAGATGGGCCTGACCGAGACGGTCGTGCCGCTGTCCAGGCCGCTGAGCGTCGAGGGGCTGCATGTCCTTATCTCCAAACGACACTGGCGCGGGACGACGCACCTTTACCGGTTCAATGCAGGTCTGGCGAAGCTGAAGCAATCGGACCGTTACAACGAGATCGTCAGCCGTCATCTGTCGCTCTTCTGGGATGAGGTGCGCGGCTAGGCGCGCATGGGGTTGCTGGCATGCAGGGCTTTGATATCTCTGGCGCGCCCGGCCCCGGCCGCCCTTGTGGGATGTAAGTGATGCCCGAACCGCTGGTTTTTCTGCCCGGTATGATGTGCGACGCGCGCCTCTTCGGCCCGCAGATCGCGGAGCTGTCGGCGACGCATGCCGTGACCGTCGCGCCCGTAACGCAGGGCGAGCGGATCGAGGAGATCGCCTCCGCCCTGCTGGATCAGCTGCCGGCGCGGTTTGCGCTGGCGGGGCTCTCGATGGGCGGGATCGTGGCGATGGAGGTGCTGCGGCGCGCGCCGGACCGGCTGACGCGGCTAATGCTGATGGACACCAACCCGCTGCCCGAACAGCCACAAGTCGCCGCCGCGCGCGAGCCGCAGATCGTGCGGGTGAAGGCCGGGCGCCTGCGCGAGGTGATGCGGGACGAGATGAAGCCGAACTACCTCGCCCCCGGGCCGAACCGCGCGGTAGTGATGGAGATCGTGATGGATATGGCGGAGGCTTTGGGCCCCGACATCTTCGTCCGGCAATCGCGTGCCCTGCAGCGGCGGCGCGATCAGCAGGGCACGCTGCGCCGTGCGCGCGTCCCGACGATGGTGATGTGCGGCGCACATGACGCGCTCTGCCCGCCGAAGCGGCACGAATTCATGGCCGAGCTGACACCGGGCGCCGATCTGCGCGTGATCGAGGAGGCGGGCCATCTGCCGACGTTGGAGGCGCCGGAGGCGACGATGGCGGCCATCCGAGACTGGCTAGCGATGCCGCTGCTTTTGCGGTGAGGCGTGATGGGCAGATTGCCCATCCTACGGGGGCTGCAGGTGGAATGTGCCGATTCCACCGCTCAAGGCGAGTAGGGTGGGCAATTCTGCCCACCTGCTTCGGTGGTGAGGGTCGGGAGGCGTATTAGCCTCCTTGCGGATGCCTGTGGGAAGAACAAGAATACAGCGGCGGTAGAAACCTTTACGAAAAGCCATCGGCATCTCTGCTCAGCACAAGCCGGCCGCGTGGGTGGCGTGGAACACGCCGCCCACAGGGGGGCGGTCGGCGTGTCGGCACCCTCGCGGATGCCGGGGGGCTTAGCGCCGGAAACTGTGCGGGCGAAAAAAGCCTTTAGCGCTCTACGCCGCCGCGTTCTTGTTCGCGGCTTTCTTTGGCGGCGCCGCATTCGCGTCGATGAAATCGAGGACCAGCGGCCGGATATTGTTGCGCCAGCTCTTGCCGGCGAAAATGCCGTAGTGGCCGGCGCCAGGCTCTAGATGCGAAGCTTTCTTGTCGTCCGGCAGACCCGTCAGCAGGTCCAGCGCCGCGACGCATTGGCCGGGGGCAGAGATGTCATCCTCGGCGCCTTCCACCGTCTTCACGGCAACCGTCGTGATCTTGGCGACGTCGACTGGCTTTCCTTTGACAGTGAAGAGGTTGCGCGCGATTTCGCGGTTCTTGAACACCCGCTCCACCGTGGACAGGTAGAACTCGGCCGTCATATCCATCACGGCGAGGTATTCGTCGTAGAAGACGTTGTGCTTGTCGTGGTCCGACGCCTCGCCTCGCGCGGCGCGCCCGATCTGGTCCATGAAGGCCTTGGAGTGCATCTCTGCATTCATCGACATGAAGGAATAGAGCTGCAGGAGGCCGGGATAGACCTTGCGTCCCACCCCTTTGTATTTGAAGCCGACGCGCTGGATCATCAACTCTTCCAGCTGGCCCATCGTCACCCGGTGGCCGAAATCGGTCACGTCGGTGGCGTTGGCATCGGGGTCGATCGGCCCGCCGATCAGGGTCAGAGTGCGCGGCTGCGCCTTGGGATCCTCATCGGCCAGGTAGGCGGTCGCCGCCAGCGTCAGTGGCGCCGGCTGGCAGACGGCGATGACGTGGGTGTCCGGCCCCAGATGGCGCATGTAGTCCACCAGGTGCAGGGTGTAATCCTCGACGTCGAACTTGCCGGCGCTGACGGGAATGTCGCGGGCATTGTGCCAGTCGGTGATATAAAGCTCGCAATCGGGCAGCAGCGACAGGACCGTCTTGCGCAGCAGCGTCGCGTAATGGCCCGACATGGGCGCGACCAGCAGAATCTTGCGGGCCTGTTCGGGGCGGCCGACGACGTTGAAGTGCACCAGATCGCCAAATTCCCCCGGCACGACGATCTTCGTCTCCACGATGTGGTCTTTGCCGTCGGCCAGTGGGATGGAGTTGATCCCCCAATCCGGCTTTACGATCATGCGCTGGAAGGTGCGTTCCGTGACCTCCCCCCAGGCGCGCATCCAGGTCAGCGCCGGGTTGGGAAACATCGCGAATGCGGGATAGGCGCCCAGCGCGGCGGCGGAGGCGCCCAGCCACTGGTTAGTATTCCTCATGGTTTCCATGAGGTCGTACGTCATCATGTACCGCATTGGGGAGGTCTCCTGTAGAGTGCCCGAAACTTGGGCGTTGTGTCGCGTTGCCTCTCCCTAAGCGGCTGCGAGACTCGTGGCGTGATGCTGCAAGTGCGAAACTAGGGGGTTGAAGGTTTCATGACAACCAAAGACACAGCATCTGGTGAGATTGTTGCGCAAAACCTCGAGAAATTGGAAGAAAATCTCGAAAAGGTAGAACATCTGCGAGAGCGTTTGGCTAAGGTCATGTCGCACCGCAGCACCCACAACCCCGCGCTGGACGGCCCGAATCAAGAGCTGTTCGCCAAAGCCGCAACAGCGATGTGGCAGGACGCGCTGCACAATCCGGCCAAGCTGATTGAGCAGCAGATGGGCTATTGGCAGGCCACCGTCACCCATTTCGTCGAAGCCCAGCAGGCGCTCGCCAAGGGCAAGCTGCAGGCCCCCGCCGATCCCGGCCCGCAGGACCGCCGCTTTGCCAACCCGATGTGGGACACGCACCCTTATTTCAACTTTATCAAGCAGCAGTACCTGATCAACGCGCAGGCGATGGCCAAGGCCGTGGACGCGGTCGAGGATATGGAGGCGGGGGAGAAGCGCCGGCTGAAATACTTCACCCGCCAGATCATCGACATGATGAGCCCCACGAACTTCCTGGCCACCAACCCCGACGCGCTGGAAAAGGCGGTCGCGACCGAAGGGCAAAGCCTGATCGACGGGCTGGAGAACCTAATCTCCGACTTGGAGGCCAACAATGGCGAGCTGGTCGTGCGCCTGGCGGACGAAGCGGCCTTCAAGCTGGGGGAGAACATCGCGACCAGCCCGGGCAAGGTCGTTTTCCGCAACCGGATGATCGAGCTGATCCAGTACGCCCCCACGACGGACAAGGTGCACGCCCGCCCGGTGATCATCTTCCCGCCCTGGATCAACAAGTTCTACATCCTCGACCTCAAGCCGGAGAACAGCCTGGTCAAGTGGATCGTCGATCAGGGCTATACCCTGTTTGTGGTCAGCTGGGTGAACCCCGATCCGGGCTACCGCGAGGTCGGGATGGAGGATTATGTCGAGGACGGCTACCTCGCCGCGATCCGGGAGGCCAAGGCGATCTGCGAGGTCGATGAGGTCAACGCGATCGGCTACTGCATCGCGGGGACGACGCTGGCGCTGACGCTGTCGATGATGAAGCAGCGCGGGGAGGCGCCGGTGAAGTCGGCGACGTTCTTTACCGCGCTGACAGATTTCTCGGATCAGGGGGAGTTCACGCCGTTCCTGGAGAATGACTTCATCGACGGGATCGAAGAGGAGGTGGCGGAGAAGGGTATTCTGCCCTCGGTCATCATGGCGCGGACATTTTCGTTCCTGCGCTCGAACGATCTGGTCTACGGGCCGGCGATCCGCAGCTACATGATGGGGGAGACGCCCCCCGCCTTCGATCTGCTCTACTGGAACGGGGACGGGGCGAACTTGCCGGCCAAGATGGCGATGCAGTACCTGCGGGGCCTGTGTCAGGACGACGAATTTGCGCAAGGCGGGTTCGACCTGATGGGCCACACGCTGCGCCTGTCCGAGGTCGACGTGCCGCTCTGCGCCATTGCGTGCGAGACCGACCATATCGCCGCGTGGAAGGACAGCTACCGCGGCGTGCAAAAGATGGGCAGCGCGGACAAGACGTTCATCATGACCCAGTCGGGCCATATCGCCGGGATCGTGAACCCACCCAGCAAGAAGAAATACGGCCACTACACCAACCCCGATCTCGGCCTGACCCATGACGATTGGCTGGAAGGGGCGGATTTCCACGAGGGGTCCTGGTGGCCCCGGTGGGAGAAATGGCTGCGCACACATTCGGGCAAGAAGGTGCCCGCGCGGGTGCCTGGGGATGCCTCCCACCCCGCGCTGGGGGATGCGCCGGGCACTTATGTCGTGGCCAAGGCGCCGATCGCCGATTAGCGTACCCGTGCGTTCGGGTACGGGAAGCTATTGAGCGCAAACCCCTTTTTTCCTTGGCTGGTCCTCTTTGCCGCAGTGCAGAAAAAAGCTTGCATTGCTGCGCCGCAGCATCCATATTGTTTGCAGACGCAGCAAGTAGGCCGGACACACGTCTTCCGGCATATGCCTGAAAGGATAGACACATGGCCAAGACCCAAGACATGACCGCGATGTTCAAAGACATGATGGGCGCATTCCCCGTCGACACCGGCGCGATGCAAGACGCTTTCAAAACGGCGACCACGCTGAACGAAAAGCTGTCCGGCGTTGCCCTGCACGCGGCTGAGAAATCGACCGAGATCTCCTCCAAGTGGACCAAAGAGACGCTGGCCCGCATGACCGAGATGTCCAAAGCCAAAGCCGAGCCCGCGGACTACGCCAAAGCGATGACCGACTTCGCGTCCGCCAACGCCGAAGCCGCCGCCGAGCATATGGCCGCCTTCGCCGAGATCGCCAAGAAAGTCCAAATGGACACCGTTGAGCTGATGATGGCCGCGGGCAAAGATATGAGCGAAGACGCAACCGCCGCGATGAAAAAAGCGACGGACACCGCGACCGCGAACGTGAAAAAAGCGACCGCGAAGTAAGCGGACGGAATATCTGCGCCGTTCCTCCTCCCTAATGCGGCGCGATAGGATGGGCGGGTCTCTGGTCGAGGCCCGCCCTTTTTGCATCTCCATACGTGCGCGCATGGTAAATCCCTGATGGGCCTTCCCTTTTTCGATGCCCCCGCGTAAGCTGCGATGCAGCGTGCCCTAGCGGAGTGTCTGGACGTGGCTGATCCCCAAAAACCCTTGCTGATCAAGCGCTATGCCAGTCGGCGCCTCTACAATACCGAAACCTCCGACTACGTGACGCTCGAAGACATTGCGGGCTTTATCCGCGACGGGCGCGAGGTGCAGATCGTTGACCTTAAGTCCGGGGACGACCTCACGCGGCAATATCTGCTACAAATCATCGCCGAGCACGAAAGCCGGGGCGAGAGCGTCCTGCCCGTCGATGTGCTGAACGATCTGGTGCGCAGCTACATGACCGGCGGCGCGTCGGTGGTCCCGCAATTCCTGCAAGCCTCGTTCGAGATGCTGCGCGATGGCCAAAGCAGGATGATGGAGAACATGAACGCCATGAACCCGATGGCCAAGATGCCGGGGTTCGAGGCGATGCAGGCGCAGCAGCAGGCGTTTTTGAAGGCCATGACCGGAGGCTGGGGCGGCACCAGTGCACCGCAGGCCCCCGCCGAGGAAAAGGGCGAGGACCTAGACGCCATCAAGGCCCAGCTATCGGACCTTCAGGATAAGCTGTCAAAGCTGAAATAGGCCTGCCCCGAGGTCTCGCAGCGGGGAGATTTTTCTTGGAAGAAAAATCCGCCCTGTCGCTGGCGTTTATGTGGGGTGGCTAAGGCGGCGGGCTTCGGGTCTCACCAAAACCAAATTTGGTTCTGGATCCACCCGCGCATGATCTCTGGCGTGACAGAGGTCATCTGCCCGCTCAAGTGAAATAGCCGCATCCCCGCTGCGCGGGGCCCCTCGGCGATTTAACTTGCCCGGTCCGCTGCCCTCCGTCCCTTGGCGATCATGCGAGGGCGGCTCCAGAACCAAAAAGGTCGAAAAAGCTCCTTCTTTTTCGACCAGCGGCAAGGCATGTGCGCCGTAGGCGCGCGTGCGGCCGCACGCTTCAAAACTGGGGCCCTTTAGTCGACCGCGATGCAGCAAGATACTGTTCGTGAGCTGAGGTCAACGTGACACGCTCAGCGACCTTGTTTCAAAGCTGGGACCGGTACAGTCAACCGCGACGCAACAAACGCCACCAGAGCTACGGCCTGCAAACATCCGCACGACCCAAACGCTACGCCCTAACCGTAGCTGATCTCCGTCCGATACGCAGGACGCGCAATCCAGTCGAAATACCGCTCGCGCAGCGCGAGGGAGACAGGGCCTGCCGAGCCGTTGGAAAATTGCCGGTCGTCGACGCGCGCCACGGGCAGGATGCCGCCGCCCGAAGAGGTGAGGAAGACCTCATCCGCCTCCATAAACTCTTCCAGCGGCAGGGGGCGGGTTTCGCAGCTCAGGCCCGCCTCGGCGGCCATGTCGAGCGCTGTCTGGCGCGAGATGCCGTGCAGGACGCCGTGATCGGAGGTCACCAGCGTGTTGCCGAAAACGGCGAAGGCGTTGAAGCCTGGCCCTTCGGTCATGTTGCCCTGGTGGTCGAGCAGCAGGCAGGTTTCGAACCCCTGGTCCTTGGCCTCGAAGAGGCCGGAGGTGAAATCGCCCCAATGGTAGTTCTTGGCCTTGGGGTTCACGCTGTCTTCGGGGATCCGGCGGACGCGTTTGGCGATCCAGACGGAGGTGCCGCGCAGGGCGGCCTCCGGCTTGACGATATGGACGTAGGGCACCGCCCAGGCATAGAGCGTGTTGGTGCAATCGCGGGGATCGCGGCTGCCCTGGATGGGGTTGCGCCCACGGGTGGAGACCATGACGACGTAGGCGTCTCGCAGGCCGGAGATGGCGACGATGTCGTGCAGGGCCTGGATCAGCGCGTCCGGGCCTTGGGACGGGTCGAGGCGGTTGGCGGCCACCGATTGCCAGAAGCGCGCGGTGTAGTCGGGCAGGCGGAAGAACGCGCCTTGCCAGACCGGGACGGTGTCGTAGACCGCGTCGGAATGGGTCAGGCCCCAATCCGTGACCGGCAGGGCGGCCTGTGCGATCGGGACGATCTGGCCGTCGATCCAAGCGGCGCCTTTGGAAAAATCGCTCATGCCAGCAGCGTGGCGGCTGCCGGCGAGGCTGTCAAATCTTCAGGCGGCTTGGGCGACGGGACCCATGGCATCTGCCGCCTCCAGCAGGACCTGGGCCACAGCATCGAGTTGCGAGTCCGTCAGGTGCACCGGCAGGCGTACGTCGCAGGCGCGCTGCAACATCGCCCGGGTTTGAGGCAGCTCTGGCAGGTCGTCCAGGAATTGCCAGTTCCAGAAGGCGCGGGCGTTGTCGTCCGTCAGACCAAAGACCTGGACGGTGACGCCGGCGGCCTTGGCGGCGGCGACAAAGGCGTGGACTTGCGCGTCCGTGGCGCGGGGCAGGTTGAACTGGATGGAATCAGGAGCGCGGGTTTCCGGGCTGAGCGGCGCGGGCACGTCGATGGCCGGATGCGCGTTCAGCTGCGCCGCGACCCGGTCGTGGCCGCGCAGGCCGTCCGTCACACGCCGGGCGAGTTCGGGCAGTTGCGGGCGGATCACCGCGGCGCTCAGGTTCGACAGACGCAAATTGTAGAGCGGCAGCTTGTTCTGGTGGGCGGCGAAGGCGTCCGCCAGTACCGGGTGCTTCTTCCAATTGTGCTCGTAAGCGCCGGACATGATGACCGCGCGGGCGACAAGGTCCGCGTCGTCGGTGATGAGGATGCCCCCTTCGCCCGCGTTGATCATCTTGTAGGATTGGAACGAAAAGCAGCCGATCTTACCGATGGTGCCGATCTTGCGGTCGTGCCAGAGGGTGCCGAGGGAGTGCGCCGCGTCCTCGATCACCGGGATGTCTGCCGCATCGCACAGGTCCATGATCGCGTCCATGTCGGAAGTGTGGCCGCGCATGTGGCTGATGATGACGGCCTGCACGCCAGGCAGTTTGGCGGCGAAGTCGTTGAGGTCGATGCGGTAATTCTCCCCCACCTCGCACAGGACCGGGATGCAGTCGGCGTGCACGACGGCGGAGGGGACCGCCGCGAAGGTGAAGCCGGGGATCAGAACGCGGGCGTCGCGCGGCAGGCCCAGCGCCTTGAGCGACAGGAACAAAGCGGCGGAGCAGGAGCTGACGGCGAGGGCGTATGTGCTGCCCATCATCTGCGCGAATTCCGCCTCCAGCAGCGCGACGGGCGCATCCTGCGGGGCGGTGTAGCGGAAAAGGTCGCCCGATTGCAGCAGGCGGTCAATTTCCGCCCGCGCGGCCTCGGGGATGGGTTCGGCGTGGTGCATGTTGGGCAGGGACATTTCAGCATTCCTTATCCGCAGATTTCGGATATCTAAATCCGATAGCGCATAAAAGAAACACTTTTGTGTCGTCAGAGGCCGAGCCGGTCGCGCAGGGCGTACCAGGTCATGGCCAGCACCAGCAGCGGGCTGCGCAGGGCCGCGCCGCCTGGGAAGGCCTGCGTGGGGATCGCGGCCATGGTGTCGAAGCCGTCCGTTTGTCCCGTGATGGCCCGCGCCATCAACTCGCCGGCATGGGTGGCGGTGCCGACCCCGTGGCCGGAATAGCCTGACGCGCTCAGCACGCCTGGCGCGGGGCGGGCGAGGTAGGGCAGGCGGCGCATCGTGATGGCCAGCGTGCCGCCCCAGGCGTAGTCGATGGGCACGTCTATGAGATGCGGGAAGACCTGGCACATGGGTTTGCGCACCGTGGCGGCGACGTCGCGCGGGAAGCGGTAGCCGTAGCTTTCCCCGCCTCCAAACAGCAGGCGGCCATCTTCGCTTAGGCGGAAGTAGTTCACCACGAACCGGTCATCGGCCACCGCGATGTCGCGCGCCAGGACCCTGTCCGGCTCGTCCAAAGGCGTGGTCGCAGCGATAAAGTTGTTGATCGGCATGACCCGCGCCGCGACACGCGGCTGGAGCGCGCCGAGATAACCGTTGCAGGCGAGGATAACGTGGTCGGCCCGCACGCTGCCGTGCGCCGTGTGCACGGTGGTGCCGTCGAGGCCCGTGACCTCGCTGCGCTCATGGATCACCGCCCCTGCGGCGGCGGCGGCGCGCGCCAGGCCGAGTGCAAAGCGCAAAGGATGCAGGTGCGCCGCGTCCCAATCGATGGCCCCGCCCACATAGTCGGGTGAGGGGCAGACGTCCGCAAAGGCGTCCCCCTCCAGCACCTCGGTAGGGTAGCCATAGACCCGCTCCATATGCGCCGCGCTCTCTCGGATCTCCGCCATTGAGCCCGCGGACGACGCGGCATGGGCCACGCCGGGGCGCAGCTGGCAGTCGATCTCGTGGCGGGCGATCAGGTCTTTGACGAGGCGCTTGGCGTCCTGCGCCAAGTCCCACAGCTTGCGCGCGTCGTCCAGGCCCACCAGCCGCTTCAGATCCGGCTGCTCCACCCGCTGGCCACTGCCCAGCTGCCCGCCATTGCGGCCCGAGGCGCCGAAACCCACGCGCTGCGCTTCCAGCACCACGACGCGCCGGCCCGCCTCCGCCAGGTGCAACGCCGCCGAGAGGCCTGTATACCCCGCCCCGACCACACAGACATCCGCGCGCACCTCGCTGCGCAATGGCGCGAAGGGCGGCAAAGGCTTGGCGGTCGCGGCGTACCAAGACGCCGGATACGCGCCCGGCGCATCATTGGCATGCAGCAGGTTCAGCGCCATGATCCCTCCTTCACTTGGCCAAAAACAACTCGCCCGCGGCAGCGTCCCGCCCGCCTCACAGGCGTTACACGTTCAGAAGAAGGTGCTCCCGTTCCCACGGGCTGATGACTTGCAGGAACTCGTCGTATTCCGCGGCCTTCACGATGGAATAGACCCGCGCGAAATCGGGGCCTAGGACCTCGTGCAGCCCCTCCGCCGCGTCGAAGAGCTCCAGCGCTTTGAACAGATCGCGCGGGATGTCCCCCTCGCCGTCATACGCGTCGCCCTTGTATTCCGCGCTGGGGCGGCGCGCCTCTATCAGGCCTAGATAGCCGCAGGCGAGGCTGGCGGCGATGCCCAGATACGGGTTGCAATCCATGCCCGCGATGCGGTTTTCGACCCGCCGCGCCGCCGCGTCCGACAGCGGCACGCGGATGCCCGTCGTGCGGTTGTCCCGCGCCCATTCCAGGTTGATCGGCGCCGCGTGGTCGCGCACGTAGCGGCGGTAGGAATTGACGAAGGGCGCCATGACCGCCAGCGCGCTGGGCATGTGGTTCTGCAGGCCTGCGATGAAGTGGAAGAACGCCTCCGTCTCCGCCCCGTCCTCTCCTGCGAAGATGTTCTGCCCCGTCGCGGTGTCGAGGATCGAGTGGTGGATGTGCATCGCGCTGCCGGGCTCTTCGGCGATCGGCTTGGCCATGAAGGTGGCAAAGCAATCGTGGCGCAGCGCAGCCTCACGGATCAGGCGTTTGAAGTAGAACACCTCATCCGCCAGCTTGATCGGATCGCCGTGGCGCAGGTTGATCTCCAGCTGGCCGGCGCCGCCTTCCTGGGTGATGCCGTCAATCTCAAAGCCCTGGGCCTCGGCAAAGTCATAGATGTCGTCGATCACGGGGCCGAACTCGTCCACCGCGGTCATCGAATAGGCCTGGCGCGCCGCTGCGGGACGGCCCGAGCGGCCGGTCATGGGCGCGATGTCTTGGGCGGGGTCGAGGTTGCGGGCGATCAGAAAGAATTCCATCTCCGGCGCGACAACAGGCTCCCAGCCGCGCGCGCGGTATAGCTCCACCACCCGGCGCAGCACGTTGCGGGGGCTGAACGGCACGGGCGTGCCGTGGCGGTCATAGGCGTCGTGGATCACCTGCAGCGTCCAGTCGCCGGTCCAGGGCGCGGCTGTGGCGGTGGACATGTCGGGCCGCAGGATCATGTCCTTTTCGATGAAGCCGTCCTCGCCCGCAGCCTCCCCCCAATCTCCGGTGATGGTCTGGTAGAAGATGCTGTCGGGCAGGTGGAAATAGTCCTGGCGGTCGAATTTGGTCGCCGGCACTGCCTTGCCTCGCGCGATGCCGGGCAGGTCGGCGATGATGCATTCGACTTCGTCCAGTTTGCGGTCTTCGAGATAGATCTGCGCCGCCTCCGGCAGGTCCTTCAGCCAAGAGCGGGTCATGCGGCCCCCTTCAGCACGGCGATCATGCGCGCGGCGATGGCAGCGTTGTCGGTCTGCTCGGGCAGGCTTTCGCGGGCATGGGCGATGAGGCCCGAGGGCACGGTGCCGCTGCTGTGCTGGATCAAGCCGCGGATGACATCGGCGTCGAATTCGGGATGCGGCTGGATCGTCCAGATGCGCGGCCCGTAGCTGAGGACCGCGTTCTCGCAATGGGTCGTCGCACCCTCGACAATGGCGCCTTCGGGCAGTTCCACCACCTGGTCCTGGTGCCAGGCGTTGAGGTGATAGGTCTCCCCATCCAGCCGGTAGGCCTGGCGGCCCACGGCCCAGCCCCCCGCAAATTTCTCGACCCGCCCGCCGAGGGCCTGGGCGATGATCTGGTGGCCAAAGCAGATACCCAGCAGCGGCTTGTCCGCGTCCCTTATGGCGCGGATCAGGTCCTCGAGCGGGGGGATCCAGGGGTGGTCCTCGTAGGCGCCGTGTTTGGAGCCTGTGATCAGCCAGCCGTCGGCGGCCTTGGGTCCGTCCGGGAAGTCGCCGTCGACGACGTTCCAGGTGGTGAAGGTGAACTCCCCCGCCGCGAGCAGCCTGTGGAACATGGAATCGTAGTCCCCGTGGGTCGCGGTGATCTCGTCCGGGGCGTGGCCGGTTTGCAGGATGCCGATATGCATGGGGGCTTTCGGTGTTGGGGGCGTTGGGACGTGGATACCGTGAATGGGGTGGGGGCGGCAATGCGGTGTAAACGGGGCACTGAACAGGCCGCCCTTTGCGCTTAGCCCACAGGTATCCGCGAGGATGCCGACACGCGGACCGCCCCCCTGCGGTCTGCGTGTTCCACGCCGCCCGCGCGGCCCGCTTGAGCGAAGCGCTTAAGGGTCCGCCCGTGGCTCCGGGGTAGGATGGGCAATATTGCCCATCTTACGTCCCTCAAACCACGTCCAAGTACAGCTCCAAGAGCGCCGCGTCGCTCAGGCCTTGGCACAGCTGCATCTCCTGTCGCTTGGTCATCGCGAAATTGGCGCGCAGGTGGGCCTCGAAGATGCGGGCGACCTCGGGGCTGGTCTCGAAGGCGGTCAGCGCGGCCTCCCACTTCCCGGGCACCTGGGGCAGGTCCAGATCGTAGGCATTGCCGGTGATCGGGGCGGGCGACTCTCCGGCATCGTCCAGCCCGTTCATCATCCCGCCCAGGATCGCTGCGAAGGCCAGGTGGGGAGAGACATCGGCGCCGGCAAAGCGATGCTCGATCCGCCGAGCGCTGGGGGCGCCCGAGGGGATGCGGATCGCCGCCGTTCGGTTTTCGTAGGCCCAGGCGATGCCTGTGGGGGCGTGGGCGCCAGGCACCAGCCGGTTGTAGGATACGCCGTGCGGCGCAAAGATCGCCGTGCAGCCGGGCAAAGCGGCGAGGCAGCCGGCGACGGCGTGGCGCAGCATGTCCGTGCCCTCCGGCCCGCCATCGTCGAAGACATTGCCGCCGCTCGCATCCAGAAGCGAGGCGTGGACATGCATGCCCGAGCCCGCACAATCGCCGTAGGGCTTGGCCATGAAGGACGCCGCAAAGCCGTGCTTGCGCGCCAGCCCGCGGGTCAGCAGTTTGAAGAGCCACGCATCGTCGGCGGCTTTGAGCGCGTCGGCCTGATGCTCCATCGTGATCTCGAACTGGCCGAAGCCCGACTCTGAAATGGCCGTGCCCGCCGGGATGCCCATGGCCGCGCAGCCCGCATAAAGATCGGTGAAGAACGCGTCGAAGGCGTCCAGCATCGACAGCGACAGGATCTGTCCGCCGCGTCGCCGCTTGCCCGAGCGGGGGGAGGCGGGGACCTGCGCGCCATCGCTGTCGTCGACCAGGAAGAACTCCATCTCCGCCGCCACAACCGGGGTGAGGCCGCGGGCGGCGAACCGCTCCAGCACGCGGGCCAGGGCGTGGCGCGGATCGCCTTCGTATGGCGTGCCGTCCTCGTGGAACATCCAGACCGG
This sequence comes from Pseudomonadota bacterium, assembly GCA_039178165.1. Taxonomy (GTDB): domain Bacteria; phylum Pseudomonadota; class Alphaproteobacteria; order Rhodobacterales; family Rhodobacteraceae; genus JBCBCP01. The sequence goes on from JBCDFL010000002.1 coordinate 29,634, forward strand.
GATCAGGGCGGTGGGCGTGCCCAGCCACGGCATGGGCACCGCGCCACGGCCCGTCGGGTGCAGCACGCCATCGCGGTCGCCGCTCTCCAGCACCAGGGGGCTGCCGTCGATATCGTCGCCGCAAATGTCGAGGTTCAGGACGGACAGGGGAAACCGCACCGCGCCTGCCTCGACTTTTGGCGCCATCTGCGGGGGCAGCCGCTTGCCGCGGGCGATGCCGTTGAGGTCGCTCGCGGCGACGCGGAGGGCCTGAAAGCTCATCGGATCAGGTTCATGCGCGGGCGGCGGACCCGCTGGGCCTGCGGCAGGTGGCGGTTGAGGCGCCGGTTCGCCGCGCCCATCACCGCGATGATGCCCAGCGTCGCCAGGATGAAATAGCCCGCCAGGATCGGGTAGGGCACGAAGGGGTTGAACGTCTTGTCCGCGAAATAGCTGGCGTAATAGAGCGCATCGCCCCGCTGCTGCCAGGCGGGAAAGCCGCTGAAGAAGACGAGCGTGGTCGCGTGAAAGAGGAAGATCGCCTCGTTCGTGTATGCCGGCCAGGCCAGGCGCAGCATGGTGGGCCAGACGATGCGGCGGAAGCGGGGCCAGCCGGTCATGCCGTAGGCGTCCGCGGCCTCCAGATCGCCTTTGGGGATGGATTGCAGCGCGCCGAAGAAGATTTCTGCGCTATAGGCGGCGGTGTTCAGGAAGAGGACGATCAGCGCGCCCAGCCAGGCCGAGGTGAAAGGGTCGAAGAAATCGTAAGACCCTTTGAGGTTCAGGAAGAAAAAGTAGGCAAAGAAGAACTGGATAAAGAGGGGCGAGCCCCGGAAAAGGAAGATGAACGCCTCCGCCGGGCGGCGCAGGGCGGGGCGGGCGGAGGCTTTGGCCAGCGCGAGGCCGGTGGCGAAGAAAAAGCCGATGGCGAGGGCCATGAGGCCGAAATAAACGTTCCAGATCATGCCCGAGCCGATCAGCGTGACTTGTTCGCACAGGGTGAAATCGCTGCGTGGCAGGAGCCGCTCGCCATAGCCGACGGAGCGCAGGGCGTAGTCTTGGACGGTTTGCCAGCAGCTCATGGGGCGGCGCCTGTGCTCTGTGGTGCGGTGGAAGGCAGCCCCAATACACCTGATTTAGTGGGGGCCAGCCCCCACACACGCGATCCAGTGGGGGCCAGCCCCCACACAAAAGAACTAGTGGGGGCCAGCCCCCACGCCCCCGGGATATTTGGAACCCAAAGAAGGGGCGGCGTTGTGGCGGTGGGCCGGCGCTGGGTCATGCGGCCGCCTTCCGCTGCGCTTCGCCGGCCAGCGTGGCTTGGCCGCGGGTCAGGCGGGTCATTAGGCGTTTGAGGAGCCGCTCGGACCCCCATGTCATCGCCAGGTAAAAGACCAGCAGCGCCAGGAAATACCACATGCGCCAGTCGCCATGGGGATAGTCGGTGAAGCGGGAGGTCTTGGTCCCGCCCAGCTCGCGCGCCCAGTAGACGACATCCTCGATCCCCAAGAGGAACAAAAGCGGCGTCGCTTTGATCAGCACCTGCCACAGGTTCGACAGGCCCGGCAGGGCGTAGACCCACATCTGCGGCACGATGATCCGGCGGAAGGTCTGGCGCGGGGTCATGCCGTAGGCCTCCGCCGTCTCGATCTGCGCGCGGGGGACCGCCTGCATCGCGCCGTAGAGCACGTTGGCCGCAAATGCCCCGAAGACCAGCGCAAAGGTGATCACCGCCAGAACGAAGGCGTAGACCTGGTGCACCGCTTCGGGCGCAGTGCTGAGCGGCAGCTTAGCCCTTGCGCAGACCAGAAAATCGTTGCCCTGGCGGATCGGCTGATCCCATTCGGGGCACAGAACGCTGTGGCGTAGGTATTCAAACCCCTGGTCCAGCGCGATCACGAAGAAGAGGAAGAACGCGATGTCTGGCACACCGCGCACGATGGCGATGTAACCCTTTCCTAGCCAGGCGAGTGGCGCGAGCCGGGCCCGCGCGGCCATCGCGCCGCCGAAGCCGAAGGCGAGCGCGGTGGGGGCGGTGACGGCCAGAAGGCCGAGGACCAGAAAGAACGCGCCGTAGAACGAGAAATGCACGCCCGTGGTCAGATAGCAGCTGAACCAGGCCAGCGTGGTGAGGGTATCCGGGTCGGCGCAATAGGCGAACATCAGGCGGCCTCCAGCGCGGTCAGGAGGGCGCCGGCGACCTGGTCGGGCGCCTCCAGCTGCGGCAGGTGGCCGAGGCCGTCCAGCGGGTGCAGGTCCGTGCCGATGGCCTCTGCCAGGACGGTGCCGCGGGCGAGGGGAATCCAGGGTCTCTCCGTGCCCCACAGAACGCGCGCATGGGCGCTCGGCAAGTGCGGCTCGAACGCGGCGGTCAGCGCTTCATCGGCTAAGGCGAATTGGGCGTAGAAGGCAGCCTGTCCCTCGGCGTCCAGCCAGGGAGCGATCAGGGCGGTGCGGTCCTGGGCCGCGATGGGCCGGGCGAGGGCGCTGTCCACATAGGCGCCCACGATGGCCGCGTGAATATGCGGGGGCAGTCCGCCGAAGACCGGCGCGTGCTGGCCAATGTAGTCGAAGAAGTCAGAACCCCATAGCCGCATCGCGACGACGTTCATCAGCACCCAGGGGCCAAGGGCCACGCCGGCTAGCAGCTGGGCGCGCAGGGTGATGGCGCCGCCGAAATCATGCGCGATCACGGCTGGGGCATCGAGCTGCCAGTGGGTGAGCATCTCTGCGAAAACATCGCTTTGGGTGGCCAGATCATTGTGGCGTGGGCCTTGCTTTTGCGAGGCGCCGAAGCCCGGCATGTCATAGACGTGGACCCTGTATCGCCGCGCCAGGGCAGGCGCGACGCGGTGCCAGGCATAGGACGACCACGGCCAGCCATGGGCCAGCACCAGCGGCTGTCCGCTGCCGAAAACGGCAGCGGCCACACGGCCCGCAGAGGTTTCTATTGGCTGATCGAGGGTCCACATGCGCGGCGGTCCGCATGCGGGCGGGCCAGTGTGGCCCGCCCGTCTGTGCGCTTAGTAGGTTTGCGTGTCTTCGCCGAACCATTTGACCAGCAGCTCGTTCAGGCTGCCGTCTTCCTTCATCGAGGTGATGGCCGCGTCGAACTTGGTCCGAAGCTCGCCGTCGCTTTCGCGCAGGCCCATGCCGACGCCGCCGCCCAGCGGCACGCGGTCGCCGACGAAGACCAGATCACCGCCCGATTCCTCGACCAGCGGAGCGAGGTAGTCGAAATCGGCGAAGACCGCGTCGGCCTCACCGTTGCGCACGGCGGCGACAGTTTCTTCGGGCGTTGCAAACTCGACCAGCGTTGCCCCGGATTCCGCGACGTAGCCCGCCTGGATCGTGGCGGTTTGCGCGGCGATCACGCCGCCGGTGAGGTCGACGCCGTCCGAGGCTGCGACATAGGCGGAGGCGGTGGGCGGGAAGTAATCCTGGGTGAAGTCGATGACCTCGTCCCGCTCGTCCGTGATGCTCATGCCGGCCATGATCGTGTCGTAGTTGCCCGACACCAGGTTGGGAATGATCGTGTCCCAGTCGTTCTTGGCCCATTCGCAGGTCAGCTCGGCCCGGGTGCAGAGCTCGTCGCCGAGCTCCCGCTCGAACCCGTCGACCTCGCCGTCATCGTTGATGAAGTTGTAGGGGGGGTAGGCGCCTTCGGTGCCCATGCGCACGGTCGTGCTGTGGCCATCGGCAAAGGCCAAGCCTGCGGTCAGCGCCAGAAGGGCGGTGGAGAGGGTGAGGGTTTTCATATGGTTACTCCCGTTTTTGTTGGTTTACGCAGGCAGGGTTGCCGACAGGAACCCGCGCAGACGTTCGGATTTGGGCGCCCCGAAGAGCGCGTCCGGCGCGCCTTCTTCCTCGATGCGGCCCTGATGCAGAAAGATGACGTGATCGGACACGTCCGCCGCCAGCTTCATGTCGTGGGTGACGATGATCATGGTGCGCCCTTCGGCGGCGAGGGCCTTGATGACTTTGACCACCTCTTGTTCCAGCTCGGGGTCGAGGGCGGAGGTCGGCTCGTCAAAGAGCAGCGCTTCGGGCTCCATCGCGAGGGCGCGGGCGATAGCGGCCCGCTGCTGCTGGCCGCCCGACAGCTGTGCCGGGTAGACGTCGCATTTGTCGCCGATCCCGACCTTGGCGAGGTAGGCGCGCGCGGCCGCTTCAACCTCTGCCCGGCCCTTTTTGAGGACGGTCAGCGGCGCCTCCATCACGTTTTGCAGGATCGTCATGTGGGACCAGAGGTTGAATTGCTGGAACACCATCGCGAGGTTGGTGCGGATGCGCAGGATCTGGCCAGCGTCGCCGGGGCGCCGCCCGTGGCCGCTGCCGCGCCAGGCGACCGGCTCCCCTTTGAAAAGGATCTCACCCCTCTGGCTGTCCTCCAGCAGGTTGCAGCAGCGCAGGAGGGTGGATTTGCCCGAACCGGACGAGCCGATCAGCGAGATCACGCAGCCTTTTGGGGCAGAGAGGCTGACGCCCTTGAGCACCTCAAGCTCGCCGTAGGCTTTGTGCAGATCGTCGATCCGGATGACGGGGTCGGTCACGAGTCCTCGGAGCGTGGGTAACGAACGATGCACTATAAGGCGGCAAGTTGCGCGCCGATGCAATGGGGGGTGCCTGTTAAATGGACATGCCCTCGGGGCATGACGCGATTTTATGCACGCCTCGCGGCGTGAACGAGCGGCGCTGCCCCTCGCGCTCCCCGGAGTTGTCTTTAGCCAAGTGAAGGGGGGACGGGCAGGGGCAGGGCCATATAGTCGGCCTTTGGGATGTCCATTAGGCCTTTCAGGTGGAGTGTGGCGCAGTCTTCTGGGGTCAGAGTGCCAATCGCGTCGCGGATGGCGGCGGCGATGGGGGCCGGGTCGCGGTGTTTGGCGGTGATGTAGGGCAGGCCCGGGGTCGGCGGGGTCTGGTTGCGGACTGTGAGGGCGCCCGTGAGGCCTGGCTCTTCGGTCTGGAGCATGGACCAGGTGAGCGCGTCGATGGCGGCGATGTCGGCCCCTCCCTCGGCGACGGCGCGGGCGGAGGCGGCGTGGGCGCCGGTTTGCAGGACTTTGCCCTTGCCGAGCCCCGCGTTCTGGGCTGCGGCCCAGCCCGATTGGCTGAGCGGTTCGTTGAAGGCGAGGGTGGCCGCCCCTGCGTCGCCCTCCCAGCCGGGGCGCGTGACGAGGACGGAGCGGTAATGGCCCGGCGGGCAGCCGGTCAGCCCGTAATCCGGCGTGCCGACCAGCGTGACGGCGCCGTGCAGGCGGGCGCGGTAGGGCAGGCCGCAGGTCTGCGCGAGGAGCAGCTCGTCCGATTGCCAGATCGACAAAAGATCGCCGTCTCGGGTCAGCGCGGTCGGGGCGCCGGGCAGATGGGCCGCGATGGCCTGCCAGTAACTATCGTGCGCCGCCCGGGCGTGCGGCAAGTCGTACATCGGCAGGGCCGCGATCATCCCGCTTCGGCGCGCTGACGGGCTTTGTGGCTGTCGATGTCCTGGATGCCCAGCAGCGAGGCTGTGAGGCGGAGGAGCGCGTTTTCCTCGGCCGAGCGGGTGCCGTCGGCGAGCGCCACGCGCCAGAGCGCCTCCAGCACGCCCAGTCGCGCGTCGTAGGGCACGGCGTCCTTGATCGCGCGGGTGAAGCGGACGGTGTCGGGGGCTTCGGCCTCCAGCCCTTCGGCCTCTGTGCACAGGGCATCGGCCTCCACCTCCGGTAGGGCGTAGCGGTCGCGGGCGATGCGGTGGATCATCGCCCGCTCCCCCGCGTCGTAATGCCCGTCGGCGCGGGCGACGCGCACCAGGAGGGCCGTCAGGGCAAGCCGCGCATCGGCGTCGGGAAGCGGTTCGCGGTCGGGCGCCGTCAGGCGTTTAAGGAAATCTGCAAACATGTCGCCGATATAGGCCCGCTCGGCGCCGGGGGCTAGCCTTGGGCGCCCGCCTGGACCTGCGCGCTGTCTTCGGGCGTGAGGCCCAGCGCGGCCTCGATCTGGTGCAATGTGGCCTCTTCGGCAGCATCGAGGTCCCCGTCCGCCAGCACGATGCGCCACATGTGGCCCGCCAGGGCCAGGCGTTCGGAATACTCGACCTCCGCCTTCAGGATCGCGGCGAATTCCGGCGTGCCGGGCGCGTCCCGCTCCAGCGCCTCGCAGGTCGCGCGCAGCTTGGCCGCCTCGATCGGGCCGAGGTCGAAGGTCGCGGCGAGGATGCGGTCGATCTGCGCCAGCTCTTCGGGGCGGTAGTCGCGGTCGGCAAAGGCCACGCGGACCAACAGCGCGCCAAGCGCGAGCTGCGCGTTCGGCTGGGGCAGGGGCGGCGTGCCGCTGCGTTTGGGAAAGAAGCGTTCGAACATGTGTCAGCCCAGTTCCAGCGGTTGTCCGAAGCGGACGTTGTCGATGGCGATGCCTTGCGGGTCCTCGTTGGTGATGACCAGCCCCGAAATGTCCGACTGACCGCCGCCGCGCACGAAGGCCACCGGCCCCTCGCCAATGCCGCCCAGCGTGAGACGGGCGATGGTCGCCCCTGTGGGCGCCAGAAAATGCAGCGTGGCGGTGCCCGCCTCGCCCCCGCGGATGTCGAAGGCCAGCGCCGGCTGCGGCGTGTCGAATTGGATGGCCAGTGCCCCTTCGCCTTGGGCGGTGCGGCTGGGAAAGAGGTCCGCGCCGAAGCCGTTCAGGATCGTGTTGCCCGAGACGTAGACCAGGCTTTTGGTCTGCCGCTTGGGGCCGGCCAGTAGGGTCAGCGGGGCGGTCGCCGCGCCCGTCACGGTGTCGAAATTGCCGGCCTGGCCCAGGCGCTGCCCGGCGAAGTGTTTGCCGAAGCGGGCGCCGGGCAGGGCCAGCACGTCGGGCACAGGTTTGCCGGGGCCCATGACGCCGCCCAGCCCTTCGAAGTCGATCAATTGGGTGAGGGCGAGGCTTTGCGGGTCCACCTGGCACACCGGCGCCTCGCACGCCCAGGCCGGGCCTGCGGCCAGCAGAAGGGCGGCGAGCCTAGCCCGCATATCCTTCGACGATGACGAGGTTGCCCTGGCTGACCGGGTCGCGCAAAGCCTTGGCGGCTTGGTAGGCGTCGGAGTGATAGCAGGCCTGGGCGTCCGCATAGCTGGGGAATTCGATGACGACCGTGCGGTCGTTCCAAGTGCCTTCCGGGTTTTCCTGCGGCCCGCCGCGCACCAGGAAGCGGGCGCCGTATTCCGCGAAGATCGGCCCGTTGGCGGCCTGATAGGCGCGGTAGGCTTCGGCGTCGGTGACGACGTTGTGCGCGATCCAGTAGCCTTTGGGCATCAGGCGGGGCCTTTCAAATGTCTTGCGAAGTAGTCTTCCAGACGCGCGGCCTCTGCCGCAAGGGGGAAGGGCGGGTTCAGCACAAAAAGTCCCGATCCCACCATGCCGTGGCCGGGCCGCGCGGGGGCGAAGGCCACTTCGGACCGCAGCGCGTCCGGAAAGGCTGCCGCCAGGGCGCGCACCATGCCGGTCTGCGCGCCGCTGGTCAGGACCGGATACCACAGCGCGATGATGCCGACACTCCAGGCGCGGTGCAGTTTGGCGATGTGGCGCGGGATCGCCTCGTAATCGGCTTTGACCTCGTAAGACGGGTCGATCAGCAGAAGGCCCCGCCGCGGCACGGGCGGGCAGAGGGCAAAGGCCTGCGCGAAGCCGTCGGCGCGGTAGACCTTGGCCCCGGTGCCGCGCAGCGTGTCCCGGAGCGCCGCATGTTCGGCCGGGTGCAATTCGGCGATGTGCAGGCTGTCCTCGGCGCGCAGGAGCCCCGCGGCCAACAAGGGCGATCCGGGATAGGCGCTCGCCCCGTGCTGCGCGCGCAGCGTGGCCAGTGCCCCGGCGTAGGGGTGGTCCGCACCGAAGGCCGCCATTGCCCGCGCGGCCGCCGCAGCCTCCCCCGTCTTTTGCGCCTCGGGCGCGGAGAGGTCGTAGAGGCCGCGGCCCCCGTGCGTTTCGATATAGCTGAGCGGTTTGGGCTTGCGGATCATGTAGTCCAGCATGACCGCCAGCAGCGCGTGTTTGTGTACGTCCGCCAGATTGCCCGCATGGTAGAGGTGTTGGTAGCTCAGCATGCCCCCTTATGACGCGGCGCGCTGCAGAGGGTCCACCACCTCATCCTCGAACCACGTGATGAACCGCCCCTTGGTCAGCCAGGAAAAGCCGAAGGCCCAGAGCGCTGCGGCCTCTGCCCAGAAGGTGGCGTTGTAGGTGTTCCACCAGGGAATGGGGCGACCGATGAGGGAGAGGACGAATTGCAGGATCAGCAAGGCGATCGACAGGACGATAATGGTGCCCGACAACTTGTAGACAGTGTTGCGGCGGGCTTTGGCAGGCAGCGGATTGCCGTCTGCGTCTTCCTGGTGCGGGTCGCGAGCCGTGAAGACGTAGAAGCAGAACCAGGCCAGGAAGCTGAAGACGAAGAGTGCGCTGCCGTAGTGCAGCCAGTCCGCGTATTGGAATAGAAGGAAGGCCGCCTCGGGGTCGGCCAGGCGCGCCACGCCGGTCTTCAGCGCTTCGGTGTCGAAGGTGGACGCTGCGATCTCTCCGCCGCTGCCTTCGGGCGTCATCGACAGGAAAGGGCGCGCGCTGAACGCAGCCGCCTGGCATCCCGCGCCGGATGTCGGGAACAGCGCCACGCCAAACGCGCCGAGGCCCGCATATGTCGTCAGCCGCTTCTCCGCCTGGCGCTGATCCTCGCCCCTGTAGACGATCAGATAGGCGCCGATGAAGGCCAGCGCCCCGGTGAAGACCGTGCCCCACATCGGCGCGTAGTAAAAATGGCTGAGCGAGTCGCGAAAGCAGCTGCCGCGGGCGGACGGCAGATAGGCGGCGCATATCAGGACCAGCGGCAGGCCGACCGCGACGGCGCCGACCACACGCGCCAGCGCCCGTTGGTCGATGCCGGCATAGCCGTCGAAGGTCTTGGGGTCCTGTTGGTAGCGATTGGAATGCATCTGAAAAAGCATGGCGGGCTCCTGTCTCTAAATGACGCGGAGCCTACCAGAATTCGCGCCATGCGGGCGTTAATCTACCGTGAAAAGAGCCGGCTGCGCCACGCGGCCCACAGGCTGGCCCAGGCGAGCGCTGCGGCGAGGGCCGCTTTGGACATCGGCTCCATCGTACCTTCGATCAGTAGGGCATGGGCGGCGGTGCCGAGCGCGATGACAGCCCCCAGCGTAAGGTGCCCGCGCCGCCAGGTCTTGGGACGCAGCGCGCGGCGCCGCGCAGTGAGGAATGCGGCGGCCAAAGCGGCCCACAACGCCAGAACGCCCCAGACCGAAAACGGAGTGGGGGAGCGGAAGGTGAGCGCATCGATCACGTCCGGCGGGCTGGTGATCCACAGGCCCCCGACGTGCAGCGTGATAAGGGCGATGATGAGCGCGCCCAGCACGGCATGGACCCGCCGCGGTTTGGGCAGGCCGGTGAGCACGCGGTGGGCCAGCAACGGCTGCAGTAGCAAAAGGCCCATCGCGGCGATCCCGGCAAAGCCGGCGGCGATGTAGATCGGCTGGCGAAAGGCCAGATAGGGACTGCCCGCCGCCAGCAGCAGCGGGCCGAAGGCGAGGCTTAGCGCGGCCGCCCAGATCAGCGCGCTGCGCATGCGTTCAGGCCGGCACCAGTACGAAATCGGCATTCAGCGTGGTCAGCCCAGCGGCGGCCATCACGGGCCGCAGGAAGACGGTTTGAAAGCCGTTCGCGTCGTAGTCCCCGTCATAGGCGAGGTGCCCATGCGGTTGGCCGAAGGCCGGCACGATCTGCGGCATGTCCATCTGAAACCGCCCAGCCGCATCGGTCAGCGTCGCCCCGTGGGAGGCGGCGTCACGCTCGTGCCCCTCGGTCGTGTGGGCCCAGATCTGGATGCGCGCGCCCGGGATCGGCGCGCCGCTGCCCGCCTGGCGCACGGTGCCCGTCATCAGAAAGCCGCCGCCGCCGATCCTGTCCGTCAGCGCGGCGCCGGGGCGGTAATTGTTTGCGCCGCCCCGCATCGTCGGGGTGGGGGCAAGGCCGCTGGCGCGAGCGGGCAGGCCGGTGGCCAAGGCGGCGCTGCTGGCGATCAGAAAGGTGCGGCGGGGAAAGCTGTGGATGGGCATCGACGTCTCCTATGCTGCGGCTGCACTATAGGTAGGGCGCCGGCCCGGCGGTTGCGAGAGGGGCACGCGGCTCTGAAAGGCCCGCTGGCGGGACCCGGCCGACCCAGATGCCGCACGGACGAAACGCGCCGGGGCCTTAACATCGCGCGGCGCCTTGCCTAACCTGCCGGCACGACACTGCCCAAGAGGACTACATGGGACGACTCGCTGCCATCATCTGCCTGGCCCTGTGGCCCGTCCTGGCGCAGGCGCAGAACGCGAGCAATCCGCACTATCCCGTCGTCGTGCTCGACCGGACTGCGGGCATCATTGGGATCGTGGACGAGGTCGATTTCCGCCTGCCGCTGTCCTTCGAGCGGGTGCTCGAGACTGTGCCGGCGCCCAAGGTGCTGATCCTCGACAGTCCCGGCGGGAGCGTGCACGCGGCGCTGGCCGTCGCCGCGCGGGTGAGCGGGCTTGGCATGGCGACAGAGGTCGCGCCCGAGGGGCGCTGCTATTCCGCCTGCTCGATGATCTTCTTCGCCGGAGAGACGCGCAATGCCAAAGGCGCGCTGGGCGTGCACCAGATCAGCTCGGACGCGGGCAGCCTCGAGGCCGGTCAATTCGCGCTCGCAGACATTATCGAAGTGCTCGACGACTTCGGGGTGCCGACGCAGGTCGTGGCGATCATGCTGCGCACGCCGATGGACGAAATCTATGTCTTCGACGCGGTGGAAAAGGCCCGCTTCGGCTTCGACGGCAGCCCGCGCGTGGATATCGCGCGGGGCGTGGCAGCGCCGTCGCCGGTGCAGCCCCTTGCGCCGGCGCCAGCGGTGCGGCCCACCGCGCCCGTGATCTCCCGCCAGGCGGAGGCGGTGGATCTGACCGACCCGCAAGCCTGGATCGGCAAGACGATTACCGGCGAGCTGATCAGCAACGGCAAGCGCTGGTATTCGGCGCTTGGAGCGGACGGGCGCACCACCTTTGTGACGACGTCCGGCAAACGGCTGACCGGTACGTTTCAAATTCGCGCTGGCGCGGTCTGCTACCTTTATGACAGTGCGCAAAGCTCGGCCTGCCGGACGCCCGTGCGCGTGGGTACCGAAGTGCGGTGGCTGGATGAAAAAGGGGCCTATGTCTCGCGCATCGTGGCGGTGGATGACAGCCCGCTGCCCGCCCCGCCACCGCCGCCTGCGACGCGCAACGCCGCAGCCATCGCAGAGGCCATCGCGCCCGGCACCTGCGCGCTGATCGTGGCGGAGCGGGCCACGCTTGCCGAAGCGCAGGCCTTCGTTGTTGCTAGCGTCGAAGACACGCGCTTCGTCCAAGGCTTCCTGACGAAGGCGGGCTTGATCGCCGTGTCGGTCGGCCTGCTAAAGCCCGAGGAGGTGGCGCCGGTGATGGAGGCCTGGACGCAAAGCGGGCGCATACCGGCGGACAGCTTCTGCAGCGACGGCTCGGGCTTTGTCGACGTTGTCACGCTCGCCCCCGCCTAGCCGCGCGGGTAGGCGCGGGGAGGGCGCTCGCTATGACAACATCCGCCACCGGAACCGCCCTTCTGCGGCAATCGGATATCCAGGCGGAGCGGCTGATCGCCGTGCTGCGGATGATCCTGTCGACGGCGCTGTTTCTGGGGGTCGCGGCGCTGCTGACGCAGCTTGATGCGGGCGCGCTGTCGGTGCGGCGGCTCGAGCTTGTCTGGCTGCTGATCGGAGCGGCGACCTACTTCCTGCTGGGCGCGACGAACTTCTACCTCTCGCACCCGTCGCGGTTTCGGTTCTGGTACAGCTGGCTTTTCAACGGGCTGGAGATCGCGCTTCTGGGCTTTCAGCTCTACATCGACGTGCGCGATCCGGCGACGCCCTCGCTGCTGGCGCTGGCGAGCCCGCTGCTGCTGGTCGTGGCGCTCGTCCTTGCCGTGCAGGCGCTGCGCTACCGGCTTGAGCTGCACATCTTCACCGTCATCGGCCTTCTGGGCACCTGCTTCATCGTGACGTTCCATGCCCCTATGATCGGCAGCGATTGGAGCGTCGCGGTCACCGAAGAGATGCGCGTGCTGTATTCCGCGCCGCCCAATGTCATGCGGATGGTGATCCTCACCGTCCTGGGCCTGGTCATCGCGGCGGCCGTCTTTCGCGCCCGCAGGCTGGTGCTGGAGGTCGCGCGGGAGGTCGAGGCGGCGGAAAACCTGCGCCGCTTTCTGCCCGGGGAGCTGAGCGCGCGGCTGGACGATGCGGCGCTGGAGGCGCTGCGCCAGCCCAGCCAGCGGGAGATTACCGTCCTGATGCTCGACCTGCGGGGCTTCACCGCCCTGACAGACCGTGTGGGCGCTGCGGACGTCGCGGCGGTTCTGTCGCGGTTCCGAGCGCTGGTCCTGGATGCGGCGGCGCGGCACGGGGGCGTGGTCGACAAGTTCGTTGGGGACGGCGCGATGGTCATCTTCGGCCTGCACGCGGAGGCGGACGCTGCCGGCGCGGCCGTCACGGCCTGGTCGGACATCCGGTCGGGCTTGGCCAAGGACGATCTGACCCTCGCCGCGGGCCTGCATTCCGGCCCGGCTTTGATCGGCGCCTTTGGCGACGCGCGACGGTTGGAATTCACCGCCCTTGGCCAGACGGTAAACGTCGCGTCCCGGCTTGAGGATTTCGCGAAGGAAGAAGGGCTCGTGCTCGCCCTGTCACGAACCAGCGCGGCGCAGAACGTGACCGGCTTGGAAGGCGCGCGGCTTTTCGAAGGGGTCGAGGTCCGCGGCCTCGGTGCGCCCATCGACGTGCTGGGAGTGGCCTGAGCCGCGCTGGGGCGTCAGAACTGTTCGCAGCCCGCGAAGCCTTCCCCTTCGAGGAACGCCACGTAATCGAGCGTCGTCGCTTCGGCCAATTGCAGGGCGAGGTTGCCCAGGGCCGCCGCGACCCGCGCGGTGTCGTAATCGTCCGCGCAGCGGTAGCGGGTGGACCAATCGGACCAGCGGATGTCGAACACGGTGCTGCCGTCGCGCTGGCGGTAGAAATAGCCGCGCACATCCGCCTTAGCGACGATGTAGCGGCCGTTGATCACGATGTGATCGGCCGCGGCAGGCAGCGCCGGCAAAAGGAGCGCGGCGGTTAGGATCAGGTGTTTCATCGGCAGTCTCCCTTATCGCAGTGAGGGCGCGCCGCCACCTTACACCAAACGGCTCACATCCCGGGCGGCGCGGACGAAATCGGCAAAGAGGGGGTGGGGCGCGAAGGGTTTGGATTTGAGCTCGGGGTGGAACTGCACGCCGATGAACCACGGGTGGTCGGGCCATTCCACGATCTCCGGCAGGCGGCCATCGGGGCTCATGCCGGAGAAGGTTAGGCCCGCAGCTTCCAGCTGTTCGCGGTAGGCGATGTCAACCTCGTAGCGGTGGCGGTGCCGCTCGTCGATGGCCGTGGCGCCGTAGACATCCGCGACCTTGGAGCCGTCCTCTAGCACCGCGTCGTAGGCGCCCAGGCGCATGGTTCCGCCCTTGTCGCCGTCCGCCTTGCGCTGGACCTTGTGGTTGCCCTGCACCCATTCCTTGAGGTGGTAGACGACCGGCTCGAACCGCTTCTTGCCGGCCTCGTGGTCGAATTCCTCACTGCCCGCTTTGCCGATCCCGGCGACGTTGCGCGCTGCTTCGATCACCGCCATCTGCATGCCGAGGCAGATGCCCAGATACGGCACGCCGCGGGTGCGGGCGAATTCGGCGGCCTTGATCTTGCCTTCCGTCCCGCGCTCGCCAAAGCCGCCGGGCACCAGGATGGCGTGGAAGCCGGTGAGGTGCGGCGCGGGGTCTTCGGTATCGAACAGCTCCGCGTCGACCCAGTCGACTTTTACCCGGACCCTGTTGGCCATGCCGCCGTGGGTCAGCGCCTCTGCGATGCTCTTGTAGGCGTCTTCCAGCTGAGTGTACTTGCCGACGATGGCCACGCGCACCTCGCCTTCCGCGTTGTGGATGCGGTCGCTGACATCCTCCCATTTGCGCAGGTCCGGCTTGGGCGCGGGGCTGATCTGGAAGGCGTCGAGGACGGCCTGGTCCAGCCCCTCGCGGTGGTAGGCCAGCGGGGCATCGTAGATTGTGGAAAGGTCCTGCGCTGCGATCACGCTGTCGGGGCGGACGTTGCAGAAAAGGGCGAGCTTCTCACGCTCCTTCTTTGGGATCGGCCCTTCGGAGCGGCAGACCAGGATGTCCGGCGCGAGGCCGATGGAGCGCAGTTCTTTGACCGAGTGCTGGGTGGGCTTGGTCTTCAGCTCGCCGCTTGCCTTGATGTAGGGCAGCAGTGTCAGATGCATGAAAAGGCACTGGCCGCGGGGCTTGTCCTGGGCGAATTGGCGGATCGCCTCGAAGAAGGGCAGCCCCTCGATATCCCCCACAGTGCCGCCGATCTCGCAGAGCATGAAGTCGACCTCGTCCTCGCCGATGGCGATGAAGTCTTTGATTTCGTTCGTGACGTGGGGGATCACTTGGATCGTCTTGCCGAGGTAGTCGCCACGGCGCTCTTTCTCAAGCACGTTGGTGTAAATGCGGCCAGAGCTGACGGAGTCGGTGCGCCGCGCGGGTACGCCGGTGAAGCGTTCGTAATGGCCGAGGTCTAGGTCGGTTTCGGCCCCGTCATCGGTGACGAACACCTCGCCATGTTCAAACGGGCTCATCGTGCCGGGATCGACGTTCAAATACGGGTCCAGCTTGCGCAGCCGCACCGAAAAGCCGCGCGCCTGCAACAGCGCCCCCAGGGCCGCGGAGGCTAGCCCCTTGCCGAGCGACGACACCACCCCGCCGGTGATGAAGATGAAGCGTGCCATGGCGAAATCCCCGTGTGCGCTGGGCCGCGTGAGGCCCAATTCCGTCCTGTGCGTGCGGCGCAAAAGGCGCTGCCCACGGGGCCTCAGTATATTCGGATTCGGAAGGCCCGCGCAACATCGTGTTGCGCGTGACCCCAAGTCATCTACAGGTTGCGTTAGTCGAGCTGCGGGACTAGCGGCGTGTCGTCGCCCAGACCCGGTGGGGTCAGATCGCCGGCGGGCGGCCTCAGCGGCGCCTCTTCGCGCGCGGGGCGGTCGACGCCCAGGCGGTCGATGATCGACGTGCCGGCCGAGTTCTGCGCGGCAAAGATCGTCAGGGTGATCGACGTCACGATGAAGCAGCCCGCCAGCAGCCACGTCACCTTGCCCAGCGGGGTCGAGGGCGGACGGCCCGTCGTGGCCCCGCCGCCACCGCCGATCCCGAGGCCCCCACCTTCGGAGCGTTGCATCAGCACAACCCCGATGAGGCCCAGGGCCAACAGCAGGTGAATGATCAGGACGACGTTTTCCATAAGCCCTCGCGCGTGGTTCGGGGTCAGATAGGCGATGGAGCGGCGGGGGGCAAGGTGCCTCATGGCGATGGACGGCGGCGCGGCGGCGGGGCAAGCTGCGACTTATGCCTCACGATGATCACGACCACCCGCACGCCCACCTGCCCCCCGACCCCGCCCTGCGGATCAAGGCGCTTGAGACGCTGTTGGTGCACAAGGGGCTGGTGGACCCGGCGGCGGTCGATGCGATCATCGACATCTATGAGAATAAGGTCGGCCCGAAGAACGGTGCGCATGTGGTGGCCAAGGCGTGGAGCGATCCGGGCTTTCGCGCGGCGCTGCTTGAGGACGCTACGGCAGTTGTGGCTGCGATGGGCTATTACGGCCGGCAAGGCGAGCACATGGTCGTGGTGGAGAACACGCCGGAGCGGCACAATATGGTCGTGTGCACATTGTGCTCTTGCTACCCGTGGCCGCTCTTGGGCATTCCGCCGGGCTGGTACAAGTCCGACGCCTACCGCGCCCGCGCCGTGCGCGAGCCGCGAGCTGTGCTGTCCGAGTTCGGCGTGACCTTGCCCGAAGGCACCGCCGTTCGGGTCTGGGATTCGACGGCGGAGGTTCGGTATCTGGTCCTGCCCATGCGTCCCGAGGGGACCGAAGGGTGGAGCGAAGAGGACCTTATGGCCTGCGTCAGCCGCGACGCGATGATCGGGACGGCTTTGGCTGCAGTGCCGGCATGAGGAGTGCTCTGATACAGCTGCCCGGCGGAGCCCCGGAGCGTGGTGCTTTGGCGGTGCTGGTGAATGGGAGCCTCGCATGACCCGCGTCCACGACATGGGCGGGCGCTTTGGCGATGGGCCGGTTCGTCCGGACCCACAAGACGCGCCCATTTTCGCGGAAGACTGGCACGCCCGCGCGCTGGCGGTGACGCTGGCCTGCGGCAGCTTGGGCCTGTGGAACATCGACGTCTCGCGCCACGCGCGCGAGCGGCTGGCGCCCAAAGACTACGCCCGCTTCGGTTACTACGAGAAATGGATGGCTGCGCTGGCCGACCTGCTCGTGGAAACGGGAGCGGTCAGCGCCGAGGAATTGCAGGGCGCCAAGCCGGCCCGGTCACCGCTGGCGGATCGCGCATTGAAGCCCGACGCGGTTCCCGGCGTCCTCGCCAAGGGCGGCCCAGCGGACCGAGAGGGCTCCGCGCCCCGCTTCGCGCCCGGTGACACCGTCCGCCTGCGCCCCATCGCCGCCAACACGCTCGTGAACGGCGGCCACACGCGCCTGCCAGCTTACGCGGCGGGGGCGACGGGCACGATACTGCGCGCCCATGGCTGCCACGTCTTGCCCGACAGCGCCGCGCACCGGCTGGGGGAGGCGCCAGAGCCGCTTTATGCCGTGGCCGTGCCCGCCGCCGCGCTCTGGGCCCATGCCGAACACCCGGGCGACGAGGTCATCTTGGATCTGTGGGAAAGCTACCTCGATGCGCCCTGAGCCGGTCTTTGAGGCGCCCTGGCACGCGCAGGTCTTTGCCATCACGGTTGCGCTGAACGAGAACGGGAGTTTTGCCTGGCCGGACTGGGCCACACGCTTCGGGGCCACCCTGGCTGCCCACGGGCTGGCACGGGATCTGAACGGCGGGGATGATTATTTTGCCGCTTGGCTAGAGACGCTGGAGACGCTGGCTTCCGATCAAGGCTGGGCCGAGCGGGCGGAGATCACCGCGCTGCGCGATGCTTGGCAGGCAGCCTATCTGCGCACGCCGCACGGATCGCCGGTACGGTTGTAGTCGCCTTCAGCCTTTGAGCTGTTGCGTCGCGGTTTTCATGGCTTCGAGCGATTTCATTATAGTCTGCTGTTCAGCCTGCATCTTAGTCAGCAACGACTGCATTTTGGCTGCATCGCCTATGTTTTTCTTCAGCTCAGCCGACAGTTTCTTCTTCTGAACCAGGGCCTTGTCGAGGTCCTTGATCGCTTTTTCCGCTTTCTTGTCCGCCATTGTCTGTTCCTATCGCTTCAGTCTGAATGGGCATCACCTTGTTGTGCAAGGCGTTCAATAACTGTGAGGATGCGGGTTTCGCCCTCTGCGTCAACCCTCAGACCTGATCGACGTCGTCCACATCCGCCTGGCCAGACAGGCGCCGGCGGATGATCGACCAGCTGAGGCCAATCCCCAGCACTGCAGACAGCGCGACCAGCCCCAGCCAGGTGTTCGCGCCGGGGTTGTCGATGCGCACCAGCCCCAGATCGACCAGCACCCAGACCAGCGCCCCCACCAGGCCCAGCACCAACAGCATCCCGAACGCCCCGATGGAGCGCAACGTCGCGCGCAGGAAGATGATGTAACCCACTGTCAGGATCAGCCCCAGCAGCACGGCGATGGACAGGTTCGCTTCCCCATACTCTAACGTCCAGCGGACGAAGTTGTACTGCGTCGGGTTGTAGGTGAAGGCCAGCAGCGCGAAGGCGGCGGCCCAGCGGGTCAGGATGGCCATGGGCAACTCCGGTTGGTGGCGCCACTTAGGCCGCCGCCCTGGGCCAAGGCAAGCCTTGCGCGATGGGTTTGCGCCCTGCGCCCCGCCCCGCTATAGCGGCGCGGGTTTGACCAGGAAGGGATCGTGGACATGGCCAACGTGGTGGTTGTCGGCGCGCAATGGGGCGACGAGGGCAAGGGCAAGATCGTCGACTGGCTCAGCGAGCGGGCGGATGTGATCGCGCGCTTTCAGGGCGGGCACAATGCGGGCCACACGCTGGTCGTGGGCGATGAGGTCTACAAGCTGCACGCGCTTCCCTCGGGCGTGGTGCGCGGCGGGAAGCTGTCGGTGATCGGCAATGGCGTGGTCCTCGACCCCTGGCACCTGCTGAAGGAGATCGCGGGCATTCGCGCCCAAGGCGTCGACATCACGCCCGAGACACTGATGATCGCCGAGAACACGCCGCTCATCCTGCCCCTGCACGGAGAGCTCGACCGCGCGCGCGAAAGCCAGAACTCCGTCGCCAAGATCGGCACCACCGGGCGGGGCATCGGCCCCTGCTACGAGGACAAAGTGGGCCGCCGGGTGATCCGCGTCGCTGACCTGGCGGACGATGCCACGCTAGAGCTGCGCGTGGACCGCGCGCTGGTGCACCACGACGCGCTGCGGCGCGGCCTGGGGCTGGAGCCTGTGGACCGGGACGCGTTGATCGCCGCCCTGCGGGAGGTGGCGCCGGGCATCCTGGAATTCGCCGCGCCGGTCTGGAAAGTGATGGATGCGCAGCGAAAAGCCGGAAAGCGCATCCTCTTTGAAGGGGCGCAAGGCGCGCTACTGGACATCGATTTCGGCACCTATCCGTTCGTCACCTCCTCGAACGTGATCGCGGGGCAGGCGGCGACGGGCGTGGGCCTCGGGCCCGGCGCTATCGACTTCGTGTTGGGCATCGTGAAGGCCTACACCACCCGCGTGGGCGAGGGGCCGTTCCCGACCGAGCTGGAAGACGCGGACGGCCAGCGCCTGGGCGAACGGGGCCACGAATTCGGCACCACGACAGGGCGCAAGCGCCGCTGCGGCTGGTTCGACGCCTGCCTGGTGCGCCAGACCTGCGCGACCTCGGGCATGAACGGCATCGCCCTGACCAAGCTCGACGTGCTCGACGGGTTCGAGACGCTGAAGATCTGCGTGGGCTACGATTTGGACGGCACGCGCCTCGACTATCTGCCCACCGCCGCCGACGCGCAGGCGCGCTGCACGCCGGTCTATGAGGAGATGGAAGGCTGGGCGGCGTCGACCGAAGGCGCGCGGTCCTGGGCGGACCTGCCGGGCCAGGCGATCAAGTATGTCCGCCGGATCGAAGAGTTGATCGGCTGCCCCGTGGCCCTACTCTCCACCTCGCCGGAGCGGGACGATACAATCTTGGTCCGCGATCCCTTCGACGACTAAGGAGCCGCCATGGCGCTGCGCTACAAGACCCGCAAGAGGCTGTCCCTTTTGGTCCTGGTGCTAGGCGTGCCGGCCTATGTTGTGATGGCCGTGTCGGTGATGAACTGGCTTCATCCTGACCCTCTGAGCCGCCCGTCGATTGGGATGGAGCTGCTGATCTACGTGGTGTTGGGCATCCTGTGGGCGATCCCTTTGCGGTTCCTCTTCAAAGGCATCGGCCAACCTGACCCGGATGCGCCCAGCGAGTGATCGGCCCGGAATTTGCAGCAGCAGGGCGGGCGTGGCTCCGCCGCGCGGTGGCGCCCGGCCGCGCTCACAGCGCATGTGCCCGACGGAGCAGCGCGGATTGGGCCGGGCCTTGCTTTGCTGCGAGAGACTAGGCATTGGTTGCCGGCGGTTCACGCTGTCTGGCCAGGCTGGCGACCGGTCCGCGCAGGCGCTTTCGACAAAACAGCGGCGCAGAACTGGTCCGTGCCCTGGCATCAGGACCGGGTCATCGCGATGGCCGAACGTCTGGACGTGCCGGGTTTTTCTAACTGGTCCGATCGGAGCGGATATTGGCACTGCTCCCCGTCGCTCGATGTCCTCGAGGACATGCTGTTCGTTCGCGTGCACCTTGACGCCTCATTGCGAGAGTGTGGCGGGATGCAGATTGCCGTTGGCAGCCATTCTCTGGGTCATATTCGTGCTGGCGACGTCGACACGACCCTGGCGACCTGCCGGGCTGAGGATACGGACGCGGCGCCAGGCGATATCCTCGTGCTGCACATGTTGACGCTGCATCGCAGTTGCCCATCCCAGACAGCGGTGCCGCGGCGGGTGATCCGGTTTGATCTGGCGCGGAAGGACCTTCCGGGCGGTTTGCGCTGGGCGGTGGATGACGCCGTGGTGCACGGCACGCCAGCCGCGCGGTAATGCAAAAAGGGCGGGTTTTATTGGCCCGCCCTTTGCAGTCTGATGTGCTTGCCTCAGCCGGCGGCGCGTGCACCACGGCGGAAGCCGATTTCGCCCGTTGCGGCGAAGCGTCCGCCTTTGAGCTTCTCGATCTTGCCGGCGCGGAGCAGTTGGCCGAACGAGCGTAGGCCATCCTCGCGGCTGAACTCCGTGCCGCGCGCCAGCTTGACCCTGTTCATGATCTGCGGGCGCGAGAACGTGTCGCGGTTTTCCACGAACGCGAGGTAGGCGGCGGCCGCTTCGAGCAATTGGGGCAGGCTTTCGGCGCCCATATCCTCCGCATAGTCGACGAAGTTGCCGTCGGCGTCTGCCTCTGACGCGGGCGCGCTGCTGGCGATGCGGCGGGGGCGGACGGGGCCGTCTTTGGGCGTATCCACACGCTGCTCGGCCACCAGTTTCAGGGGGGCGGCACGCTGCACCGGGCGCGCGGCGCGTCCTTCGCTTTTGTTGCCTTCGGGACGGCGCGGTTTGACGACCGAATTGAGGTCCGTACGGAAGCGCCCTTCGGTCTCGTCATCGTCTTCGCCGATGCCGTGATCAGCGCTTTTCGCCGCGACGGCGGCCCGCAGGTGGGCGAAGGCATCGCGGTTGCGGGCGGCCTCTGGCTCGTCCATTTGGGCGTCCGCTTCGGCCATCAGGCGGTCCACATCGGGCTCCGCTGGGGCCGGCGCGATGCCGCCTTCCATCTCCGCCTCGACGGCGGCGAGTTCGCGCATCAGGTCCGCTTCGTCATCGTCCGAAAGGGTGGAGGCGATGGGCTCCGGCTCTGGCGTGACCTCTTCCAACGCGCCGGAGGAGATGGCCGCTTCCAGATCGGCGCGCTTGACCTTGATGACGCGCGCAGCCGGGGGGGCCTGGACAGTCTCTTCGGGGCGCGCTTCGGTTTCCGCCGCCGGAATGTCTTCGGCCGCGCCGATGCCGGCTTCGGTTGTCGGCATGTCTTCGGCTGCGGCCGGGTCGGTGTCGGGCAACTGCGGCTCCGGAGCTTCCGCTGCCGGCGTGGTGGGGGCCCGGTCGTCGGCGTCGAGCCGGGCAAGGATCGCGGCGATGTCGTCATCGTCATCCTGCGCACTGGCGAGTGCTGGGGTCTCGCCCTCCCCAGCAGCGGCGTCATCCTCATCGGCCAATGCGTCTTCGGATGTTGCAACCGCCGCGTCTGCGCTTTCGCTCAGGTCGTCTGCGACGGCGTCATCCAAAGCGGCGTCGGTGTCGGTGTCTTCGTCCCCTTCAATGCTGGCGTTCTCGGCGACGGCGGCGCGGTCTGCTGGCGTGTCGCCCAGCGCAGCGAGGGCAGCGTCGTCGGCGTCGAGCGCCGCTTCCATCTCCGCCGCGGCGTCTGCGACGACGGAGGTGTCGGCGCCGTGGACGGCGGGTTCGGACATCACATCCTCGGCGTGCTCGTCCTCGATGTAGGCGGCGTCCTCCGCCTCTTTCTGGGACACAACGGCCCGGATGCGCTCCAGCTTGTCGGCGATGGAGCTGCCTGTGCCGAGCGCCGCCGCCGCGACCTGCGGCGCCGCGCTTGCGGGCACATCGCTGTCCTCCGCGTCAATCGGATCGTCCGCTTGGGCATCTGCGATGTCCGGCTCTGCGATCTCAGTGACTGCGGGCGCTTCGACGTCTTCCGCGACAGGCTCCAGATCACCTTCCGCGTCCGTTTGAACCGTAGCTTCACCGATGACATCCGCATCCAGCGCCACATCTACGGTTTCCTCGACGGCGTCTATCGTGGGCTCTGCAACCTCTGCGTCTGCGACTACCGTCTCTTCCGCACCCTCAGGCGCCTCGTTCGAAATGGCCTCGACCGCCGCTTCGTCTACCACCGGCGCGGGCGCTGCGTCCTCAGCAACGGGTTCGGCTGGCTGAACAGCCGGCGCGGCCGCGGCGCTGAGCACAATGCGGCCCTGATCCTCGTGCGCGTCGACCCGGCGCGCGATCTCCTTCTCCGCGATGCGGGCCAGAAGGTCGGCGTCGGGTTGCGGCGGCTCCGCCCCGAAATAGCGATCGTCCGCGGCCAGATCGCGGAAATACTCCGCGATGACCTTCATCGTCCCAAAACTGTCCTCGAACCCTTCGAGCGTGCACGAAAACGTGCCGTAGGACACGGTCAGAACTTTGTTGTTACTCATCATTGGACAATCATCCTTCGCGGTGCTGCAGCAAGGCGTTTACCAATTTTGCCGGGGCCAAAGCAGCCCGAATCTATGCCGGTCACGGTATCATTTGTGGGCGACATTGTGATCTGTTTCCAAAACGAGCATTAACATCCGATGAGCGCACGCATTGTTCAGTCATCGGGTCCAGTGACCCTCGTCGGTGGGGGTGAGATCGGCCCAAGCGACTTGGACGACGCCCTCGCGCTGGCCCCCACTTGCGTCGCCGCTGATGGGGGGCTCGGCCCCGTCTTGCGTGCGGGCGTGCAGCCTGCGGCGGTGATTGGCGATTTCGACAGCGTGGCGGAGGATGACTTGCGCCGCGTGCCCGCCGCGTTGCGCCACCGGGTGACGGAACAAGACAGCACCGATTTCGAGAAGGCGCTGGGCGCCATCGACGCGCCGGTCGTGCTGGCCGTGGGCTTTCTGGGCGCGCGCGTCGATCACCAATTGGCGGCGATGCACACGCTGATCGCCGTGTCCTCCCCGCCAAGCCTTCTTCTGGGCGCGAGTGAGGTGATCTTTCATGTCCCGCCCGCTTTGGACATCCCCTGCGCCGCGGGGGAGGTTGTGTCGCTCTTTCCGCTGGGGCCCGTCACGGGCCGGTCGCAGGGGCTGGAATGGCCGATCGACGGGCTGGACTTTGCGCCGGGCCACTTGATCGGAACGTCGAACCGTGCGCTTGAGCCCGTGCAGCTTTGGATGGATGGGCCGGGCATGATCGGGATCGTGCCGCGCCGCCACCTGGCCGCGCTTACGCAGGCGCTGGCCGCTGCGCCGCGATTTTCGCCGCGTCACGCGCCGTCTGACGCTCTCTGAAGACGATGTAGAGGCCGGCGGCGATGGTGATCAGGATGCCTGCGCCCGCCAGACCGTTCGGCAGATCGGAAAAGATCAGGTAGCCGAGGATCGTCGCTATCGGTATCTCCAGGTACTGCATCGGGGCCAGGGTCGCGCCGGGCGCATATCGCAGCGACCAAGTCATCAGCAGGTGCGCCAGTGTGCCAAGCACACCGATAGCCGCCAGAAGCGCCCAGTCGCCCGCGTTCGGCGTGATCACCTCCAGCCCCGGCAGGCCGCTCCCGAAGGCCAAAAGAGGCGCCATGAGCGCCACGGCCACCACGCCGGACACGGCCTGCAGACCTACGGGGTCGGTGTGTTTGGCGATCTGGCGCGTGATCAGCATGAAGACGGAGAAATTGACCGCGACCCCGAGGGGCAGAAGCGCGGGCCAGCCGACCTCCGCAAAGCTGGGCTGGACGACCATCAGCGTGCCCGCAAAGCCCACGCAGCAGGCGGCGAGGCGCCGGCTGCCGACCTCTTCGCCCAGCACGTATTTGCCCAGCAGCAGCATCAGGAAGGGCATGACGAAGGCGATGGCGACCGCGTCGGCCAGCGGTAGGTAGCGCAGGGCGCTGAACATCATCCCGATGCCCAGAATATGCAGGACCGTGCGCAGGACCATCAGGCGCAGGACGCGGCCCCGCATGCGCCACATCCGTTTCGTGGCGTAGACCAGCGGGATCAGGAGGACCGCCTGGATCGCAAATCGAATCAGAACGATCTGGCCTAGGGGCACCCGCTCGCCCAAGATCTTCGCCACCGCGTCGCCCATTGGGGCGACGACGCAGAAGCCCAGCATCAATAGGATGCCGAGAAGGGGGCGGTCTTGGGTCATGGGATGAGGCTATGGCCCCTTGGTTAACGAGGCAATCAGCCGTGTCGAACAGGGGTGACGCGGATCGGCGTCACCGCCGCCGGAATAGGCAATTCGTGGCTGAAAAGCGCGCGCTTCGATGCCATTGGCCGGCGTATTGCCTGCCCTGACGTCAGCAATTGGGCACGTTCACGGCCAGACCGCCCAGCGACGTTTCCTTGTACTTCTCGCTCATATCCGCGCCGGTCTGGCGCATCGTCTCGATACAGGCATCGAGCGGCACGAGATGCGTGCCGTCGCCGCGCAGGGCCAGCGACGCGGCACTGACGGCCTTGATCGCGCCCAGGCCGTTCCGCTCGATACAAGGCACCTGGACCAGGCCTTTCACCGGATCGCAGGTCATGCCGAGATGATGTTCCAGCGCGATCTCTGCCGCGTTTTCCACCTGCTCGGGCGTTCCGCCCATCGCAGCGCAAAGGCCCGCCGCAGACATCGCCGCGGCGCTGCCGACCTCCGCTTGGCAGCCGGCTTCCGCCCCGCTGATAGAGGCGTTGAACTTCACCAGACCCCCGATGGCGGCGGCGGTCAGCAGGAAGTCGGGGACATGGGCCTCGGACGCGCCGGGCACGTGGTCGAGGTAGTAGCGCAATGTCGCCGGCAGCACGCCCGCCGCGCCATTGGTGGGCGCCGTGACGACCTGCCCGCCGGCGGCATTTTCCTCGTTCACGGCCATGGCGTAGACGCTCATCCAGTCGTTGATCGTGTGCGGCGCGGCCCAGTTCATGCCCCGTTCGGCTTGTAGCTTGTCGTGGATGCCCTTGGCGCGGCGCCGCACGCTCAGCCCGCCGGGCAGGATCCCGTCCGTCTCCAGCCCCCGCTGGATGCAATCGTTCATCACCTGCCAGAGGCGCCGCGTGCCGGCCTCCAGATCGGGGGCGCTGCGGCGGGTCAGCTCGTTCGCGCGTTTCATCTGTGCAATCGTTTTGCCGGAGGCCGCCGCCATCTCCAGCATCTCGGCGGCGCTTTTGAAGGGGTAGGGGACGGGCGCGCCGTCCTGGGTGGCGCGCCCGGCGGCCAGCTCTTCCTCGGTCATCACGAAGCCGCCGCCGATGGAGTAGAAGACCTTCCGTAGGGTCACGTCGCCCTGCGCGTCGGTCGCCATCAGGATCATGCCGTTGGCGTGGCCCGGCAAGACATTGTCGTAATCGAAGATCAGATCGGCCGCCGGATCGAAACGCAGCGGGCCAAGGCCCTCTGGCGCCAGCTCGTGCGTTTGGTCCAGGGCGGTAAGCGCCGCTTCGGCGGCGGCGGCATCGTAGATGTCGGGCGTGAACCCGGCAAGGCCTAGGATCGTCGCGCGATCCGTCGCGTGGCCCACGCCCGTGAAGGCCAGCGAGCCGTGCAGTGATGCCCGCACCCCCGCGAAGGAGAAGGGCGAGGCGCGCATCATTTCCAGAAACCGCGCGGCGGCGACCATCGGGCCCATCGTGTGCGAGGACGACGGACCGATGCCAACCTTGAACATCTCGAATACGCTCAGGAACATCTCAGGTGGCACTTCCTTCGGGGGGCTGCGGCAGCTCGGGTGCGGTGAAGGGGTGTGTCCCCAACCCTTCGGCATGTATGAGCGCCGCGCAGGCGGGCAAGGCTTCCACCCCCGCGCAGAGCCGATTGAGCGCGGGGCCGGGGGTGTACCACTGGCGCTCCGTCTCTGCGGGGTAGAGCGCGCGCCAGCGCAGGCAGGCGGCGACGTAGAAATCCAGCGCGCTGTCCCCGCGGCCCAGGACGCGCCCCTCTGCGGCGACGTCTTCCAACCGGTCGAAGCTGGCGGCGATGACGGGCTGCAAGCCAGTCCGTAGTGCGCTCTCGTGTCCGCCTGCGACGTATTTGCCGGGATAAAACGTCTGGCGCAGGGCGGGGTGCAGCGTGTTGGCGACGAAGAACAGCCATTTCAGCCAGCCGCCGCGCGCGGGATCGGACGCCGCCGGGCCGATCTGTCCGTGCCGATCCGTCAGCCACAGGAGGATAGCGCCAGTCTCGAACAGGGGCCCGTCGGGTGTCTCCAGCGCCGGGATCAGGCCGTTTGGATTGAGTGCGAGGTAACGCGCGCTGCGCTGCGCCCAGGCCGCACGGTCCACCAGCGCGGTCCGGTAGGGCACGCGCAGCGCCTCCAGCGCGAGGCGCACGATGAGCGAAGCGTTGTCGGGGGCGTAGTGCAGCACGTACATAACCCTCTGGTACGCCCTTTCGCCGCGTAGAGCGTGCTGGATAGCGACCTGACAATGCGGGAAAGCGGAGCGGGCCCCCTTACGGCCTTGGACGTTGCGGTTTCATCGCCTTCCGCTGACCCTGCGCCAAGGCCACGGCGGCCCGGCGCAACGCTGGGGCTAGGCCCGCTGCGCTTTGTTGCTATAAGGCCAAGGACACGCGAGCGGGGAGCGCTGCCATGACCGGAGAATTGTCACCCATCGACAAGGCCAAATTCGTCGCCGCCAAGCGCGCCGCCGAAATGGTCGAGGACGGGATGCGCGTGGGCCTTGGCACCGGCTCGACCGCCGCCTGGCTGGTGCGCTGCCTGGGCGAGGCCGTGCGCGACGACGGCCTGCGCATCAAAGGCGTACCCACCAGCGCACGCACCGCCGATCTTGCACGCGAGGTCGGGATCGAGGTCATCAGTCTGGATGAGGCCAAATGGCTCGACCTGACCATCGATGGCGCGGACGAGTTCGACGGCGACCTCAACCTGATCAAGGGCGGCGGGGGCGCGCTGCTGCAGGAAAAGATCGTGGCCACAGCTTCCGACCAAATGGTCGTGATCGCCGACATCGGTAAAGAGGTCGAAACGCTGGGCGCCTTCCCCCTGCCGGTGGAGGTGATCCCTTTTGGCTGGCAGACGACACAAGCGCTGATCGAGGAAACGCTCATCTCCATGGACGTGCTGGGGCGGCAAAGCACGCTGCGCATGAACGGGGCCAAGCCCTACATTACGGATGAGGGGAACCACATCCTCGACCTGCACCTGACCCGGATCGGCAACGCGCGGCAATTGGCGATGGTGCTGAACCAGATGCCGGGCGTGGTGGAAAATGGCCTCTTCATCGACATTTGCGACGTGGTGGTGATCGGCTTCGGCGATGGCCGGGTCGAGCTGCGCGACATCAACGAAGGCACGATCGAACAGGACCGGCTCGATTTTGTGGAGACGGACAACCTGTTTCGCGACATGGCGGACTAGGCTGGGTTAGCCCTACGCACGCTGGCGCCCGCCCGAGCCGCCTCGCAGTCAGGCGCCGTAGAGCGCATCGCGCCTTTCGTCCGGCTTTACTGCAAATGCGGCGCTTTCATGCCACGGGCCTTGAGAGCGCCAAGGCAAGGTCACGCAGAAGGCGAAGGCGAAGGCCGGCGCCCGCTAGCATCCGCCGCGCGGCTGTGGGATAGGGGCCTATCCCGCAATGCACGACAGGTGATCCCATGGCCGACTACGATTATGACCTCTTTGTCATCGGTGGCGGATCGGGCGGGGTGCGCGCGGCGCGGGTCGCCGCGGGCGAGGCGGGCGCCAAGGTCGCCCTGGCCGAAGAAGACCGCTATGGCGGCACGTGCGTGATCCGGGGCTGCGTGCCGAAAAAGCTGATGGTCTTCGCCTCTGAATGCAGCGAGATGCCGGCCCTGGCGCAGGCCTACGGATGGGACATGACGGGCGGCGCCTTCGATTGGTCCGCCTTCCGCGGCAAGCTCAATTCCGAGCTTGACCGGCTGGAGCAGGTCTACCGCAACCTGCTGAAAGGCTCGGGCGTGGACACGTTCGATCAGCGCGCGCGGCTCAAGGATGCGCACACGGTCGAACTGGCCGACGGGACCGAAAAGACCGCCAAGACCATTCTGATCGCCACCGGCGGGCACCCGGTGCGGCCCGATATCCCAAACGCGCATCTCGGCCTCGTCAGCGACGATATCTTTCACCTCGAAGAGCTGCCAAAGAAGGTCCTGATCATCGGCGGCGGCTACATCGCCTGCGAATTCGCCTGCATCCTGCACGGGCTGGGCGTGGACGTCTGCCAATACTATCGCGGCGCGCAGATCCTGCGCGGCTTCGATGACGAGGCGCGTGGGTTGGTGGCCGAATCCATGCGCGACCGCGGCATCGACCTGCGCGTGGGCACCAACATCCTGGAAATGGCCCCGGCGGGTGCGGATCATTCGGCCTCTGGCACCGGTACCAGCGATGCGGCCATGGGCGCCTCCGCCCGCCAGCGGGGCGAGATGGCGGAAATCGACGCCGCCGCCGAACGGCCCGGCGGGCCGGTTTGGGTCAAGTCGACCACGGGGCAGGAGATGGTCTTTGACGCCGTGATCTTCGCCACCGGGCGCGACCCCAACAGCCGCGACATGGGGTTGGAGGATCTGGGCGTTGAGATTGGCCGCCGCGGCCAGATCGTCGTCGACGCGCACAGCCGCACGGGCGCCGACAACATCTTTGCCATCGGAGACGTCACCAACCGCGTGAACCTGACCCCCGTCGCCATCCGCGAGGGTATGGCCTTTGTGGAGACGGCGTTCAAAGACAACCCGACCGCGCCCGATCACGAGCTGATCCCTTCGGCCGTCTTCACCCAGCCCGAGTTGGGCACCGTCGGGCTGAGCGAGGAAGAGGCCCGCGACGAAGGCCCGATCGAGGTCTACGCGACCTCCTTCCGCCCGATGAAGACCGCCTTTGCCGGCAAACCGGATCGCGTGCTGATGAAGCTGGTCGTTTGCGCCGAAACCCGGCGGGTCAAAGGTTGCCACATCGTCGCACCGGATGCGGGGGAGATGATCCAACTGGCGGGCGTCGCCATCAAAATGGGCGCCACCAAGGAAGACTTTGACCGGACGGTTGCCGTGCATCCGACCATGTCAGAGGAAATCGTGACCATGCGCACACCGGTGCGGACGGCCTGATCACCGCTTGAAAACCAGGTCGCAGACCACAGGTTAGGTCGCAAACGCCGCTCCGCGCGGTTCAAGAAAGGAACATACGACATATGGCTGGCAATACGGGCGGCCCCTGGGGGGGCGGCGGCAATTCTGGCGGCGGAGGACGGGGCAACGGGCGCCCACCTCAGAACGGTGGCGGCGGCGGTGGCCGCGGACCCGGCGGGGACGGTCCGCAAATTCCTGAAATCGACGAATTGGTCAAAAAGGGCCAAGAGCAGCTGCGCGTCCTGATGGGCGGCCGCGGTGGCGGCGGCGGCGCGAATGGCGCGGGCGGCGGCCAAGGCGGCCCCGGCATCACCCGCGGCATGGTTGGCTTGGGCGTCGTCGGCGCCGTCATTCTGTGGGGGCTCGCCAGTTTCTACACCGTCCGGCCCGAAGAGCAGTCGGTCGAGCTGTTCCTCGGTGAATTCTCCTCCATCGGCAATCCGGGCCTGAACTTCGCGCCCTGGCCCGTGGTCACCGCCGAGGTGCTGCCAGTCACACGCGAGCAGTCGGAAACGCTGGGCGCGCGCCAGTCGGGCCGCGGCTCCGAAGGGCTGATGCTGACGACGGATGAGAACATCATCGACATCGACTTCGAGGTCGTCTGGAACATCAACGATCCGGCCAAGTTCCTCTTCAACCTCGCCGACCCGCAGGAGACGATCCGCTCGGTGTCGGAATCGGCGATGCGCGAGGTGATCTCCCAGCGCGAACTTGCGCCGATCCTGAACCGCGACCGGGAGGTCGTGAAGGACGAGGCACTGGCACTGATCCAGAACACGCTGGATCAATACGACAGCGGTGTGAACATCGTGCGCCTCAACCTCGATAAGGCCGACCCGCCGCGCGAGGTAATCGACAGCTTCCGCGAGGTGCAGGCCGCCGAGCAGGAGCGTGACCGCCTCGAACGTCAGGCTGACGCTTACGCCAACCGCGTCCTCGCCGGCGCGCGCGGTGAAGCGGCCCAAACGCTGGAGCAGGCGGAAGCCTACCGCGCGCAGGTCGTGAACGAGGCGCAGGGTGAGGCAAGCCGCTTCACCTCGGTTCTGGCCGAATACAGCCAGGCGCCCGAAGTGACGCGCAAGCGTTTGTACCTTGAAACCATGGAACGCGTGCTGGGGGATGTGGACAAGATCATCCTCGAAGATGTCGGCGGCGGCGGGGGTGAAGGCATCGTGCCTTACCTGCCCCTGAACGAGCTGCGCCGCAGCCCCACCAGCGGAGGAACGAACTGATGCGTGCCACCACTTATCTGATCCCGATCGTCGTCGTCGCCATCTTTGGCGTTCTGTCCGCGGTCTTCATCATCGACGAGCGCGAGAAGGGCCTCGTCCTTCAATTCGGCCAAATCGTGCGCGTGCAGGAAGAGCCGGGCATCGGCTTCAAGATCCCGCTGATCCAGGAGGTCGTGCGCTACGACGACCGGATCCAAGCGCTCGACACCGAAGCGACCGAAGTCACGCCCTCCGATGACCGCCGCTTGGTGGTCGACGCCTTCGCGCGCTACCGCATCTCCGACGTGGTGCAGTTCCGCCAGGCCGTCGGGGTCAACGGCCTCTTCGCGGCGGAGCAGCGGCTGGAAGGCATCCTGAACCCGGTGATCCGGGAAGTTCTGGGTGCCGACGGTGTGACCTCCAACACAATTCTGTCGGCCGACCGGGTCCAACTGACCGAGCGGATCACCGAGCGGGCCCGGGCACGGGCACGGAGCCTCGGGATCGAGGTTATCGATGTGCGGCTGAAGCAGACCAACCTGCCCGAGCAAAACCTCGACGCGACCTTCGCCCGGATGCGGGCCGAGCGGGAGCGGGAGGCGGCGGACGAAATCGCGCGGGGTGAGGAAGCGGCCCAGCGGGTGCGCGCCCAAGCCGACCGGACGGTGATCGAGCTGACGTCCGAGGCGACCCGCGAGAGCGAGATCGTCCGCGGTCAGGCCGACGCACAGCGCAACGCCATCTTCGCCGAAGCCTTCAACGAGGACCCAGAATTCTTCGAATTCTACCGCTCGCTGACGGCCTACGAGCGGGCGCTGCAGGGCCAGAACTCGACGATGGTGCTCTCGCCGGACAGCGAGTTCTTCAACTACCTGCGGTCTGACCAAGGCGCGCGCGCCAATGCGGAAGCCGCGGCTGCCGCGGGGCAATGAGCTGGTTTCTGCTGGCCCTCGGGCTGGTGTTGATTGTGGAGGGGCTGGCCTATGCGCTGGCCCCTTCGCTTATCCCCCGCCTGCTTGAGATGTTGGCGGCACTGGGCGAAGGAACCATCCGCCAGGTGGGCATATTGGCTTTGGTCTCCGGCCTGATCCTGGTTTGGGCCGCGTGGCAGTTCGGTATTTGAGCGCATTTGCGTCGTGGCTTAGGAACGATTGGTGATTGTGCTCAGCCCAAAGCGGACCGCGCGGGCGGCGTGGAACACGC
>JBCDFL010000003.1:0-50949 GCA_039178165.1 Pseudomonadota bacterium
AGGTCCGACACGCACAGCAGGTTCTCGTCCGGCCAGAACAGCGCCCCACTGCCCCGCGCAATCAGGCGCGCACCGCGCAACGCGATCTCGACCCCCGGAATATGTGCGTGCTGGTTCATGCTTTGTTCATACATTTGCCCGCTCGCACGGGCAAGCTCAGAACGGCACGCGCCACTCCCGTTTCGGCGGGTCCGGGACCAGCCCGGCGGTGGTCATCAGCCGCTCCGCCTCCTCGGCCAGCAGCTTTTCCTCCGCCAGCCCTTTGACCGGCACGCGCCCGACCTCCAGGAACAATGGGGCGGACAGGGGCGTGACGCGGGTGTGCTCGATCAGGTCAATCCGGTTGCCCACCCGCTCCGCCATCTCCTCGATCCGGCCGAAGTCTACCAGGCCGCGCATCGCCTCCTGCCGCGTGATGTCCAGCATCAGATGGCCCGGGTCGTATTTCTGCAGCGTGTCGTAGAGGATATCGCTGGAAAACGTCGCCTGCCGCCCCGATTTGCGCGCGCTCGGCGTGTTCCGCTCGATCAGGCCGGCGATGGTGGCCGACGCGCGGAAGGTCCGCTTCATCACCGCGTTGCCCGCCAGCCACGTCTCCAGCCCCGCGCGCAGCGCCTCCAGATCGAAAAGCGGCGCGGGGTCTTTGACCGGCTTCAGCCCCCAGATCAGCGTCGCGTAATCTGTCGCCAGAAAGCCGAGCGGGTCCAGACCCGTCTCCTCCATCCGCTTGGTCAGCAGTAGGCCCAGCGTCTGCATCGCGTTGCGCCCGGCAAAGCCATACACAGCCGTATGCACACGCCCCTCGTGCGGGAAGCTTTCGATCAGCAGGCGCCCCGGCTCTGGCAGGCGCGATTTCTCGCGCTGTAGGTGCAGCCAGTCGCGCGTATGGGCCGGCAATTCGGGCCAATCGTCCTGCTGGAGCATCCGCAGGATGCGCTGGCTCAGCTGGGTGGAGGTGGCGAACTTGGTGCCTAGGAAGGTGGCGATCTTCGGCTTGCTGCCGCGGTCCCGGCTCACCTCGACCGTCATTTCGCGCAAGCTCTCGAACCGTACGATCTGCCCGCCGATCAGGAAGGTGTCGCCGGGGCTCAGGGTCGCGGCAAAGCCCTCTTCGATCTCGCCCAGGGGCTTGCCGCCGCGCTGGCGTTGCATGCGCACCTTCAGCGTGTCGGTGTCCTGGATCGTGCCGATATTCATGCGGATGCGCTGCGCCGCGCGCGGGTCGCGCAATTGCCACAGCCCATCGGGCCGCTGCTTCAGGCGCTGCCATTGGTCGTAGGCCCGCAGCGCGTAGCCGCCCGTGGCGCAGAATTCGAGGCAGGCGTCGAACTCCGCCCGGCTCAGGCCCGCATAGGCGCCCGCGCTGGTGAAGCTGTTAAACAGCGTATCAGCGTCGAACGGGCCGGCGGCGGCGGCGATCAGGATGTGCTGGCATAGGACATCCCGCGGGCCGGGCCCCTTGGCATCGCCGTCCAGATCGCCATCCTTCACCGCGTCCAGCGCGGCGAGGCATTCAACCACCTCGAACCGATTGGCGGGCACCAGCAGCGCTTTCGACGGCGCATTATAGCGGTGATTGGCCCGCCCGATCCGCTGCACCAAGCGCTTCACATTCTTCGGCGCACCGATCTGGATCACCAGATCCACATCGCCCCAGTCGATCCCCAGATCGAGCGATCCGGTGCACACGATGGCCCGCAGCTCGCCCCGCACCATCGCGCCTTCGACCCGCTCGCGCTGCTGCCGGTCGAGGCTGCCGTGGTGGATGCCGATGGGCAGGCCCTCTTCGTTCGCCAGCCACAGGTGGTGAAAGAACAGCTCCGCCTGCGCGCGGGTGTTGTGGAAGATCAGCGTCGTCTTGTGCGCTTTGACCTGTTCGAGCACCGCCGGAATGCTGTATTTCGCCCCGCTGCCGGCCCAGGGCGGCGCCTCGTCTGTGGTCAGCATCTGGATGTCGGGGGGCGGGCCGGGATCGGCTTGCAGGACCTCGCACGGGTCGGGGTGCTTGGCCAGCATCTGCGCGATGGCGTCTGGGTCCTCGACGGTTGCCGACAGCCCCACGCGCTTGAGGCCCGGGCACAGCCGCTGCAACTGGCTGAGTGCGAGGAACAGCTGGTCGCCGCGTTTGGATTCCGCCAGCGCGTGGATTTCGTCCACGATCACGCGCTTGAGCCCGCGCAGCATCCGCGGCGCGTCCTCGTAAGAGGTGATGAGCGCTAGGCTTTCCGGTGTCGTCAGCAGGATATGCGGCGGGTCGGCGCGCTGGCGCTTCTTCTGGCTGGCGGACGTGTCGCCCGTGCGATCCTCGATCCGGATGGGCAATCCCATCTCGGCCACCGGTGTGGACAAATTGCGCTTGATGTCCGCCGCGAGTGCCTTCAGCGGGGAGATATAGAGCGTATGCAGCCCCTCATGTTCGGATTGGGCAAGATCGACGAGGCTGGGTAGGAACCCCGACAGCGTCTTGCCGCCCCCCGTTGGCGCGATCAGCAGCAGCGCTGGCGCGTCTGCCCGGTCCAGCATCGCCTGCTGGTGCGGGTGGATCGACCAGCCCTTGGAGGCGAACCAATCGTCGAACAGGGGGGGCAGGGCGGTCATGCCCCTGACATAGACCGCCCGGCGGTGTGTTGAACAGAAAACGTGCCGAAGACGCGCCCTACTTCACGATCACCTCGTCCTTGACGAACATGTTCGCCCAAGCGCGGTCGATCAGGTCGGGCGTCATCTGGTAGGGGATGCCCTCGAAATCGCAGATCGCGCGCATCTGGTCGATCAGGAAACCCGGCTGGTAGTTCGCGTAGACGTTGTCGATCTCGGGATAGCGGACCTTGAGCAGGTGCACCAACGCGCCCTCGTCCAGCGGCATCTTCTTGGCCTTCGCAATCAGCGCGAAGATCTTGAGGAAGTTCGCCTGATCCGGCCCGTCGATCTTGATCTTGAAGAAGATGCGGCGCAGCGCGGCCTGGTCGAAAATCTCGTTCGGGTGGAAGTTGGTGGAGAAGACGACCAGCGTGTCGAAGGGCACCTCGAACTTCTCGCCCGATTGGAGGGCCAAGATGTCCTTGCTTTCCTCCAGCGGGACGATCCAGCGGTTCACGATAGCCTGCGGCGGTTCGGCCTGGCGGCCCAAATCGTCGATGATGAAGATCCCGCCCGTCGATTTCAGTTGCAGAGGCGCCTGGTAGGTCCGCGCGGTCGGGTTGTAGACGAGATCCAGCATCGACAGGCTCAGCTCGCCCCCCGTAATCACCGTGGGACGCTCGCATTTGACGTACCGCGCATCGTAGCGCGGCGGGCGGCGCAGCTGCGTCGGGTCCTCCGCCTCTTCGGCGACGGCAGCGTGCACGATCGGGTCGTAAACGGTGATGACCTGGCCCGAATATTCGATCGCGCGGGGGACAAAGACCTGATCGCCAAGCGCGTCGCGTATCCCGTTGGAAATACTCGATTTCCCATTGCCCGGCGGGCCGTACATCAGGATCGACCGGCCCGCGCTGACCGCGGGGCCCAGATGGCTCAGCAGGCTGTCGGGCAGGACCAGATGGCCCATCGCGTCGGTGAGCTGCTGGCGCGTGACTTGAATGTTGCGGATCGACTGGCGCTTGACCTGCGCGCGGTAGACCTCCAGCGGGACGGGCATCGCGCCGAAATATTCCGACTGTGCCAGCGCATCGAGCGCCCGCGCCTTGCCCGCCTCGGTCAGCTGGTAGCCCATTTCGGAGCCGTTGTTGGCGTTCAGCGTGCCCGTCGCCTCGATCAGCCGCTGGTCGCGGCCCATATCGACCAATTCCTGGGTGACGGCGATGGGCAGGCACAGATCGCGGGCCAGCTCGCTCACCATATCGACCGATTTGCGGAACATCGTCTTCAGCAGGATGTCCCGCATCATGACGATGGGAAGCTCCATCTCGTGCAGGCGCTTGGGCTGCGGCGGCGCCATCACGGCACTGTTCTGCATGTTCATCGGCGGCTCCCGGTTTGCGCCTTGGATAGCGGCGAAGGGGTTAAGAATGCGTGCTCACGCGCCATAAATCGCGCCGAGGATCAGATAGACGATCAACGTCGGCCCCAGCGCGAGGCCCATGGGAAATTTCTTACCCTGCTCCCAGCTGTCCCAATGGGGCGCGAGGCGGCGCAGGGGGCTATGCTTGGCGGCGCGGTGGGCCGCAAAAGCGGTCAGCAGGGTGGTCATGTAGACGATGAGCATGATCCGCCAGTCGGGCAGGGCGAGGTAGGGCGCCGCTGCGGCGAGGAACTTGGCGTCGCCCGCGCCCATCACGCCGGCCGCATTCAGTACGATCCCGATCACCAGCATCACGGGCAGATGGACCAGCTGCCAGGCGTAGACCTCAAAGGGCAAGGCGATCCAGGCCAGCGCGGCGTACAGGATCGCCAGCGCGACCACCGCCTGGTTGGTGATCCGCATCTCCCGCAGGTCCGTGAACGCCACATAGAGGCACAGGGGCACCACCAGCGGCAGCAGGATCCAGGCAAGAGCGGCGGGAAGCGCCATGATCTCAGCCGTTTGCCGCGTTTTCTTCAAGCGCGCGCAGGGCGCGCACGGCGGCTTCGAAATGCTGCGGATGGGTGTCCACGGCCTCGCGCAGAAGCTGCTTGCCGGTGCTCACATCGCCTTGCTTGACGGCTGTGAGGCCCATCGTATGCAGCAGCTGTGCGCGCTCAGACTGGTCCATCGGGATGACCGGCAGGGCATAGTTGCGCTGCGCGCCGCGGGCCAGAACAAGGTTATTCTTCGCGGTGAACAGCGTCGGGTCCTGCCGGATCGCGTCACCAAAGAGGCGCTCGGCCTCGGAAAAATCACCGCGGGTCAGCTTGGAATAGCCCCAATTGTTCATCACGCCGCCAGGCTTGGTCGTCAGGCCCACCGCCGTCTCGTAGAAACTGTCGGCCTTCTTCCACTCCTTGTTGCTGTCGGCGACCATCGCCTCCAGCCGGTAGCGTTTGTAGGTCTCGAAGGTCGGGGGGACCTTGTCCAGCACGCGCTCCGCGCCGGCCCAATCGCCCGCACGGATCAGCGCATCGGCATGGTCCACGCGGTCCTCATCGGTCGCACCGTCCATCTTGACCAGCTTGCCATAGGCCGCCGCGCCTTCGGTGTGCCGCTTCGCGCGGATCAGGGAGCGGGCCAGACCGCGCTGGTGGTCCACGCGGGTCGGATCCTCGGCGGCGGAGCGCTGGAAGTAGGCGACCGCCTCGTTCGGGTCGGCCACCGTCAGCATCACGTCGTTGAGGTTCGTCTCGTCCACGACATTCACGTCCTGGAAGGCGCGTTCGACCGTGGCATCGCCCGATCGCTCACCGCAGGCCGACAGCAGCGCGGTGCCCGCCAACAGGGCGGCAATCAATTTGGGGTGGCGCATGTGCCTGCGTCCTTATCCTGCTCGTGTTTTCCGGCCTTGGCGGCCTGTTCTTAAAGTGCGGAGCGGATCAGATAGTCAGAACTGCCCCGGCGGACCAATTTGTAGGTCTCGTCCTTATCCACAGGTTCTATACCAGAACCTTCGGATTTTGATAGCGCCAAGCGCAAATTATCCCGGATAAGTGTGCTTTCTCCGTCATCCAGGGCGAAGGCCTTGCGGAACACCTGGACGGCTTCGGCGGTCTTGCCGCGCTCCATCAGCACGACGCCCAGGTTGTTCCAAATCTCGGGCCACGCGTCATAATCGGTGGTGGCGCGGCGCAGCACCTCTTCGGCCTGGCCCAGCCGCCCCAGGCCCAGATTGGCGGAGCCCATGCCCGACAGGATTTCCGCGTCGAACCCATTCTCCAACGCCGCGCGGGTAAAGGCGTCGAGGGCCAGCTCATATTCGCCCGCGGCGATCAGGCGATGCCCGACCTCCACCCCGCTCACCGCTGCCGCGCGGCGGTCCACACCGGGGGCAAAGACGCCGTCCCCCCGCGCGCCAAGGCCGCCTGCACTGCAAGCGGCCTGTGACAGGATTAGGAAAAGGGCGATGCCGCGCCGTCGGATCATTAAGGGGTGCCCATATCGCCCAGCTGCGTGATGCCGTGCACCGAAGGACCCACAAGGATGATCAGCAAGGGCGGCACCGTCAGCATCATAGTGGCAAGCGTCATCTTGGTTGGCAACTTGTTTGCCGCCTCTTCGGCGCGCATCACGCGTTTGTCCCGCATCTCGCTGGCGTAGACGCGCAGCGCCTCACCGATGGACGTGCCGAAGCTGGTCGATTGCACGAGAACGGTGGCAAAGCTGGCCACGTCCTGAACGCCGCAGCGCTCGCCCATGTCGTTCAGAACCGTCTCTTTGTCCTTGCCCGCCTTCATCTCGTAGGCGACGACCTCGAACTCGTCTGCCAGCGCGGGGTAGGAGGCGCGCAGCTCGCCCGCGACGCGGACAATCGCCTGCTCCATCGACTGGCCGGCTTCCACGCAGACGAGCATCATGTCGAGCGCGTCGGGAAAGCCCCGGGTGATCTGATCCTTCCGCTGGCCGACGCGTTTGCCGACCCAGTATTGCGGCAGGTAATAGCCGACCGCGCCGGGGATCAGGGTGTAGAGAAGGGTGTCCTTCATCTCCATCTCCACGCCGGCCTGAACGATCGTGACGTAGATGATGCCGATCAGCAGGCCCAGCAGGGCCAGCGACATCTGCGCGAAGTGGAAAATGCGCACCGCGTCCTTCGACTGGTAGCCGGCTTGCGTCATCATCAGCTGCCGCTTGGACAATTCGGCCACGTCCTGCGGCTCCAGGAAGCCTTTGAACCGGTCCAGCTGCTCATTGTGACCGCCCTGGCGCAGCTTCTTACCGCCGCCCGCCGCCGCTGTGCCCGCCTGCACCGCCGAGGATTTCTTGAGCTTGGTCAGCGGGTCTTCGGGCTGGCGCATCATCAGGATGACGACGACGGCGATCATCATCACACCCAAAACGCCGGCCAGGATGATCGGACCAAGCGGGCCCAGGACATTCGTCAGGATTTCCATGGCTTGGGGCCCTTTCTTAAACTTTGATATCCGTGAGCAAACGCATCACGTAGAGGTTCGCGGCCAGGAAGATGCCCACTGCGAAACAGGCGGGGATGAAGAAGGCGTGATCGCGCACCTCGTCGTAATAGTTCGGGTCGCCCACGTTGATCACGATCAGCGCCAGGATCGGGAAGGCCGACAGGAACTTGCCGGACCATTTCGCCTCCGCCGTGATCGCCTTCACCCTGCGGAACAGGCGGAACCGGGCGCGGATCACCTTGGCCAGACCCGCGAGGATCTCCGCCAGGTTGCCGCCCGATTGCTGCTGGATCGTCACCGCCACAGCGAGGAAGCGCAAATCCTGCATGTCGAGCCGTTCGGCCATGTCCTTCAGCGCCTCGCCCACGTCGCGGCCATAGGCGCTTTCATCCGCGATCACGCCGAATTCGGAGGCCAGCGGATCCTGCACCTCCTTCGCCACGATCTGGATCGCGGAGGAGAACGGATGCCCCACCTTGAGGCTGCGCACCATCAGCTCGATCGCGTCGGGCAGCTGCTCTTCGATCATGCCCAGACGCTTGTTGGCCTTGGACGAGACCCAGAAATAGACCGCGCCGACACCAATCGCGATGGACAGGGCCACCCGCACCGGCGTGCCCGTCTCCGTCCCGACGGTTAGGCCAAAGAACGCGAGGACGGTGACGCCGCCCATGATCATGATCAGCTGCTGCGGGGTGAACGCGATGGCCGCCTTCTGCGCCTTTTCGGCGAGCAGGGAATAGAGCGGGATTTGCGTCGCGCTCATATGCTGCTGCATTTCCTTGCGCAGCTGCTCCAGCACCTCTTCGCGGCGTTCGCCGGAGTTTAGCATCTCCAGCCGCCGGTTCACGCGGTTGTTGAGGCTGATCGATTTGCCGAACGCGACGAGGTACAGGCCCTCGACAAGGACAAGGACGCCGATGAAGATCAGGCCGTAGATGATTGGTTCTGCACTCATATCTGAGGTCCTTACGTAGCGGATCGGGCGGACGTGAAACGTCCGTATTATTCGGCGGCGACGGGTTCGTAGATGCTGGCCGGCAGGTCATAGCCCCACAGGCGGAACCGCTCGGCAAAGTGGCTGCGCACGCCGGTGGCCGTGAAATGGCCGATGATCTTGTTGTCGGGCGTCAGGCCGACGCGCTGGTAGCGGAAGACCTCCTGCATGGAGATCACGTCGCCCTCCATCCCCGTAATCTCCGTGATCGAGGTCATCCGGCGCGAGCCGTCCTGCAGGCGTGAGGCTTGCACAATCAGGTTCACAGCCGACGAAATCTGACTGCGGACCGCTTTGATCGGCATCTCGATCCCGGCCATCGCGATCATGTTTTCCAGCCGCGACACCCCATCCCGGGCAGAGTTCGCGTGGATCGTCGTCATCGACCCGTCGTGGCCGGTGTTCATGGCCTGGAGCATGTCGATGACTTCCTCGCCGCGCGTCTCGCCCACGATGATGCGGTCGGGGCGCATCCGCAGGGCGTTTTTCAGACAGTCGCGGGGGGAGACTTCGCCCTTGCCTTCCACGTTCGGCGGACGGCTTTCCATCCGGCCCACATGGGTCTGCTGCAGCTGCAGTTCCGCCGTATCCTCGATGGTCAGGATGCGCTCGGCATTGTCGATGAAGGACGACAGCGCGTTCAGCGTCGTCGTCTTACCCGAGCCTGTCCCGCCCGACACGATCACGTTCAGACGCGTCGCAACGGCAGCCTGAAGGTAGGCGGCCATCTCTTCGGTGAAGGCGCCGAACTGGACCAGATCGTCGATGCCCAGCTTGTCCTTCTTGAATTTCCGGATCGACACCAGCGATCCATCCACAGCAATTGGCGGCACCATCGCATTGAAACGACTGCCATCTTTCAGGCGGGCGTCCACATAAGGATTGGATTCATCAACCCGCCGGCCCACCGCGCTCACGATCTTGTCGATGATGCGCAGCAGGTGCTTTTCGTCTTTGAACGTCACATCCGTCAGCTGCAGCTTGCCCGCCCGCTCGACGAAGATCTGTTGCGGGCCGTTCACGAGGATGTCGTTGACGGTATCGTCTTTTAGCAGCGTCTCCAGCGGGCCGAGGCCGGTGACCTCGTCGAACAGCTCCTGGTTGAGGTTCTGCCGATCCTCACGGTTCAGCACGACGGAGCGTTCCTGCAGGAATTCGGATGCAATCGCTCCGATTTCCCGGCGCAGATCGGCCTCCGACGCGGTCTCCAGCGCGGCGAGGTTGAGGTTGTCCAAAAGCGCGCGGTGCAGCTCCAGCTTGATCTCGGCCATCCGCTCCTTGCGCTTGCGTTCTTTGTCCATCGGAACGGGCTGGGCCGCGGCTTTGACCGGCGCCTCGCGCCGCGCGACCTTGGGCGCGGCTTCCGCGATGGGCGTTACCGTCACCGGTTTCGCCTCCGGTGCCGCCGGGCTCTGCGTCTTTTTGTATTTCGAAAACATCTCTGCCCCCTCCTTGGCTTAGGCCGCTTCGGCCGGCTCCGACTTCAATTCGTGGATGGAGGCCGCGAGCTTCGCGATCTCGCGGCGCAGCGGGTTCTTCGGCGCCCCGATGCCCAGCGGTTGGCCGTGATCGGCCACCTGCGTGATCTGCTTGCCGCCATCCGACAGCTGCACTTCGATGGAGATCTCCAGGCTTTCCGACAGCCGTTTCACCCGGCTCTTGCCACTCAGATCGGTGAATTTCGGGGCCCGGTTCAGCACGTAGCGCAGCTTTTCGACCGGCAGGTCTTCGGATTGCAGCGCGCGCTTGAAGCGCAGCGTGTTCTGCGCGCTGCGCATGTCCAGCTCGATCGTCGCAAAGTAGACATGCGCGGCACTCAGCACCGTTTCGGACCACTGCACCAGGGTCGAGGGCATGTCGATCACGACGTAGTCGAAATGGCTGCGCGCCATGTCGACGATGCGGCTGATATCCTCCGGCCCGATCAGGTCAAGCGGCAGCATATCCGTCGGCGCCGTCAGGACTTGCAACTTGTCCTCAAAGGTTAGCAGCGATTGGCCGAATGTCTCGTCGTCCATATTTTCGGTGTCCGACAGCATCTCGTACACCGCTTCCCGGCGCGCGAGGTCCAGATAGGTGGCCGCCGCGCCGAATTGCAGATCGAAATCCAGCAAGCAGACCGACGGGGCTGCACCCTCATCGAGGACGGCCAATTCCCAGGCGATATTGGTGGCCAAGGTCGAGGCGCCCGTGCCGCCCGCAAGACCGTGGACCGCGATCACCGCGCCCTCCTTGGACACGCCGGCCTTCAGCTGCGGCGCGTTGCCGGCGGGCAGGGGCGTTTCGGGCTGGCGCACCCGGTCGATGGCCTGCTGCAATTCGCCCTCGGGCAGGGGGTAGGGGACAAACTCGTCCGCCCCATTGCGCAGCAATTGGTGCAAAGACGCGGGCGAGACGTCTTCGGCGATCAAGATCACCTTGATCCCGCGCGTCTTGGCCTGGGTGATTATCTCACCCATCAGAACCAAGTTGTCTTCGTCGGCGTCGTTCATCGCCAGCGCCACGAATTCGAGCGATTCCGCCTCCGTCTGGCTGAAAAAGGCCAGCGCCTCGGCAAAGCCAAGATCGCCCCACGCCTCACCCAGCGCAGTTTCCATATCCTCGATCAACAGGTCGAAATTCTGCACATCACGGCTGATCGTGCAGGCCACGATTGCCGTTGTCTCGGGTTGCGGCATCACTGCGCCCATAGCCAAACTCGTCCTTCTCTCAGGGGTTTGGCAGGCGGTCCTCAGGCGTCACATGATGCCGAGTCCATCCCACCGAACCAGCGTCCGGTTTCCCGAACGGCGTTTTCCCATGGGACAGATTTGGGGGGCAAAATGGGCAACAATTGGGCCGAAAGGCACCAATTGTTGGGTTATTGCTCCGTGCGGAGGTCGGCGCCGGTGATCCCGCTCAGCTGGCTGGGCGGCACGGCGCTGCCGATATAGTCGCGGTAGATGATCTGCGCGTATTTGCCGTCCAGAACGGTCGGATGACTTTGCACAAAGCCGCTGACCTCGGTCACGGTGCGGCGATTGCGCCGCTCGCGGCCCTGCGTGACGATCAGCGGCTGGGTTTCCCCGCGCGACACGACCGCGTCGAGCCGGTCGCGCGAAATCCCGTGGCGCGTCAGGAAATGCACCACATTATTCGCCCGGCGCAGGCCCAGCCGCCGGTTATAGGCGTTCGAGCCCACAAGGTCGGTGTGCCCATAGACGGTAAAGCGGACTTCAGGGAACTGTTTGATCCACTGCGCCTGCTGCGCCAGCGTCGCCCGCGCTGCGGCGTCCAAAGCTGCGGAATTGAACGCAAAATTGACGGTCGTCAGCACTTCGTCCGCGAAACGGTTGGCCAGATCGAGCGTATATTGCCGCTCTCCGGTCATGATGAGCGTGTTGTTCATCGTGGCGTTGCCGAAATCGCCGGTATCGACCAGCGCGCCCGCCTCGCGGTGCCATTGTGTGTAGACCGGGTCCGACGAGGTGCCGCAGGACACGAGCGTGGCCATCGCCGCACCCATCAGGAGTTTTGCGTGATATGTCATCGCGTTGCCCTGCCTCTTTTAATCCATCACATAACCGTAGGAGCCGGAAAAATCCTGCTTGGCCACTTCGCCCGCCGCGCCGGTCTTGGGCGCGCGAGTGCCGCCCGCAACCCGCCCGAAGAGGAACAGATCCTTCTCCGTCGGGGGCATGATCCGGTCCGTCGGCAGCGCCAGCGCCTCGCCGCGCGTGGGCGTGACGAGGTGGGCGGTAATGATGATCACCAGCTCCGTCTGGCTGCGTTGGTAGGACGCGCTGCGGAAGAGGGCGCCCAGCACCGGCACATCGCCCAGCCAGGGCAGCTGGCTGTTGTTGTCGGTGAAATCGTCTTGCAGCAAACCCGCGATGGCG
This sequence comes from Pseudomonadota bacterium, assembly GCA_039178165.1. Classification (GTDB taxonomy): domain Bacteria; phylum Pseudomonadota; class Alphaproteobacteria; order Rhodobacterales; family Rhodobacteraceae; genus JBCBCP01. The sequence goes on from JBCDFL010000003.1 coordinate 11,860, forward strand.
AAGCTTTCGCCGTCCCGCATCTCAACTGTGGTGGACGTTTCGCGGCGCGAGAACGCGTCGATCTCGAACCCGTTCACGGCAAAGCCGTTCGTGGGGTCGATGGCGCTGACGGCAGCTTCCAGCTCGAGGTTGATCAGGTCCTTGTCCACGACGCGCGGGATGAAGTTCAGTTCGATCCCGAAGGGCTTGAACTCGATGGAGATCGTGCCGTTTTCCTGGCTGACCGGCACCGGATATTCACCCCCCGCAAGGAATTTCGCCTCTTGCCCGGACAGGGCGACCAGGTTCGGCTCGGCCAGCGTCCGCACAACGCCCTTGGTCTCCAGCGCTTCCAGCAGGAGGCCGACTTGGACCGATCCGGCGTTGAAGCCGAAGACGAGCGCGCCCGCATTTGTGTTTGTGGCCGGGATGTTACCGCCCAGGGAGTTCGTTACCGCGCCCGACGTGTTCGTGGTGCCCGTCCCGCCGTTGATGCCCAGATCGCCGCCCGCGGTGATTCCGTTCAGCGACAGGGAGGACGACAGCGACTTGGCCACCGTGCGCTGCATTTCCGCAAAGCGCACCTTCAGCATCACTTGCTGCACGCCGCCGACGCTCATCAGGTTGCTCACCCGCTCAGGCGCGTAGCGCTCCGCCAGGTCCAGCGCGCGCTGCAGCCGCTGCGTGGAAGACACCGTACCGCTCAGCACGATGCCGTCATTGGCGGTACGCACCTCAATCTTCTCGCCCGGTAGGATCTGGCGCAGCCGCTCCTTGAATTCGGAGACGTCTGCTGCGACGCGCACGTCCACATTCGTGATCAACTGCCCGTTCGCGTCCAGGATCGTCAGCGTCGTCAGACCCGGCGACTTGCCCAGCACGTAGATGGTGCGGTCCGACAGGGACGAGATGTCTGCGATGGCGGGGTTCGCGATGCTCAGCTCCGCGAAGGGCGTGTCACTCTCGACCACCACGGCGCGGTTCATCGGCACGCTCAGCGTGCGGGCGGTGCCCTTTTTGACGACGCGAATATTGTCCGCATAGGCGGGGGCGGTCAGCGCAAGCGGGGCTGCGCTCAGGGTCAGCCCGATCAGGGCCGCCTTCAAAGCCGTTCTCAATGTCATGTGACCTGCCTCTGTAGTCACGCATGGGGGACGGGTCTTTGCGCCCGCGATTGTCTGAACGATGCACCGCTTCCGGTTTTATTGCAAGAATCAATGATTTGCCCGGTGGAAATAATGTGGACAGCTTGCAACAGGGCAGGGCCACCGGCTTCGACGACCCTGCGTAAGAGCCTGGAAAGGCGTCAGTTTGTGCAGGGGATCGGAATCTCCACCACCTCCGCGCCGCGGCGGGTGCGGATGGTGCAGACCTGTTCTTCGACCTTGGTTTCGACCTGCACCTGCGCTTCCTGGATGCCCAGAAGCTCGTTCTGGTCGATCTCAATCGCGCCGGCGACGGTATCATCTTCGGTGCCGACAAGGCTCAGGGTCAGGCGGCCGGTTTGCTGCGCCTGGGCCAGCGCGGCGACCTGGTTCGGCTTCACCGACACCGTCACCGTCTGCGCGATGGACCCTTCGTCCAGGTCGACCGTGGCGTTTTGGTCGATAGCGATCAGTTTGATGCCGGGCTCGATCAGTTTGGTCAGCTCACCGCTGCCGGCGCGCTGCTCCGTCTCCACCCGGCCGGTCCAGTAGACGTCCACCCGGTCGCCCGGCCGCAGAAAGCCGCTCACGCCGCTCGCGACATCCACCTTGATGGTGAAGGCGCGCATCCCGCGCTCCAGCCGGCTGGTCAGGCCGGCGCTTTCGCCCGGCTCGGTGACTTTCACCGCCATGATCGCCTCGCCCGGCTCCATCGGGCGCAGAACCGTGCGCGGCGCGTCGTTGCCTTCGGGAAAGAGCGTCCCGTCATCCTGGAATGTGCCCTCGGGGATGGCCGTTTCGGGCCAGGCCACCTTGCGCACGTCCTCTTGCGCCAGCGGCTCGCCGTACCGCAGCGCGCGCTCGGCCACCCAAACGTCGATCGTGGGCACGACCGCTTGCGCATTCGCCCGCTCGTAGGCCAGCGCCGCCTGGTAGGCGCCAATGTGGTTCTTCGCCATGTATACTGCCCCGCCCGCCAGCGCGACGCCGGCAACGAGGACCAATCCGAAAACAACTCTCATGTGTCACCTTCTTTGTTCGGTGCGCCGCAGCGGGCGCACGGGTCCTTACGTGCAACATGGCACCCCATTGTGGCGATTTGAGGGACGGGGCAGGGCGCCTTCGTGTCGCTGGCGGCGCCGCGCCCCAAACGCGCATGGGCCGCGGACCGGAGGGCTCCGGCGCGGCCAAATCATTCGGCAGGTCCGCGCCTCAGCGCAGCGTGCCCATATATGTCGACAGGCCGGTGCCCAAACCAACCGCGCCGCCGCGCATGGCCAAAACGATTGTGGCGGCGATCACGACGACCCCCGCGCAGATCACGACCCAATCGACAGTGACGGCGCCGCGTTCATCGGCCCGGAATTTCAGAAGGGTCTTGCGCATGATGTCGGCTCCTTCGCCAAGCGGTTCATAACAAAGAGGCCGCGGCCGATAATCCGGACGCGGCCCCCTTAGACGTCTCGCTGACCCCCAAGCGGGGGCGCGCCCTTAGTTCGGGTTCTGCGAGTTCAGGTAGGTCTGCGTGTTGGCGGTCAGGCCGGTCGCGCCGGTCTGGATGGAGCCGTATGCGGCAACGGCCAGGCCCACGACGGCTGCGGTCAGCACAACCCAGTCAACCGTGACAGCGCCGTTTTCGTCTTTGCGGAAGTTTTTGATGAATTTGATCATTGTAGTGTCCCTCCAAAGGATCCTTTAGGTTTCGTCTACCCCGCCGTCCGTTGCGAGCCGCTCTCTCTCTTGGCTCTGTCCGACTTGGTATGAGCGTGTTTTGCCCCTGGAAAACGGCGAGATTTGGGCGCGTTTTCGTAAAATTGGCGGCAAATTCACTTTTTCGCGGGACGGGCGATGGGTTTGGAGGGTCTCGCCGCGCCCGGACCAGCCGGGCGCGGCGGATAGCGTTGAGGCCGCGATTTATGGGGCTTGGTTGCCCAGGAACGTCTCGGTGCTGGCGGTCAGGCCGGTCGCACCCGATTGGATGGAGCCATAGGCCGCTACGGCCAGGCCCACGACGGCGGCGGTCAGCACGACCCAGTCAACCGTCACGGCGCCAGCTTCACTCTCGCGGAATTTCTTGATGAGCTTAATCATGTTGATGTCCCTCCTTAGGACGTTTGTGGTTTGCATCTCACCTCACCAACCGGTGTGGCTTGAGCCCAATAAGCCGGGGGAAGAGGGCGAATCTGAGGCGTTGAATTTCGCATTTTATGTGAAATTTCAATAATTTAACCCTATCGATAAGGCCTTGAGCCGCCGCGCAAAATGGCGTTGGCGGCACCTGCGCCCGGCGCGCGCTCGGAAGGCGAATTTGCGAATTGGGCACGGCTGCCACTTTTCGTTTTGTTTTTCTTGGCCGGATTCGCGCGTCCGTGCGATAGTTGGGGTTAAAAGAACCGAAACCCGAGCAGGTCACCGGACAGATGTTGAGACACGCAATCGCCGTCGGCGCGGCGCTGGCTTGCGCCGTGCCCGCATGGGCCGACACGCCCGCGCCCTTTCCCGACTTCTCCGCCAAGCGGGTGAAACCGCCCAAGGCGGGCGCGACGCGGCGCATCGACGTGCAGATCGATCCCGCCGCACCGGGCCCTGCGGCAGCGCCCGCTCCGACGGCCAGCGCGGCGCCGGCCAGAATCGCCCGCTACGATTGGTTCTGGACCTCGATCTCTCCCGATCTGAGCGCGAGCGGTCCCGGCCGGCTCGAGGCGGCGCTGACGGCCTTGGCAACGGCCCCCGCGCCTGTGCCCGCGCCGCGCCTGCAGAGCCTGCAGGACATCGCGCGGGCCCACGGGCGGGACATCTTGCGCGCCTCCATCGGCACGCAAGTCTCCCCCGCGCTGGCCCTGGCGGTCATCGCGGTGGAAAGCGGTGGCGATTCGGCGGCGATCAGCCGGGTGGGCGCGCAGGGCCTCATGCAGCTGATGCCGGCCACGGCGGCGGAATTCGGCGTGGCCGACGCGATGGACCCCGGCGCCAACATCACCGGCGGCACGGCGTACCTCGACTGGCTGATGGAGCGCTTCGATGGCGATCCGGTGCTGGTGCTGGCGGCCTACAATGCGGGGCCGGGGGCCGTGCGCGACGCGGCTGGCGTGCCCGATTTCCCCGAAACGCGGGACTATGTGCCCAAAGTGCTGGCCGCCTACGCCGTCGCGCGCGGCCTGTGCCTGACGCCGCCGCAGTTGATCTCGGACGGTTGCGTCTTCGCCGCGCTCAATTAGACGTTGAAGGCGTCCGCCCAGTCCGGGTTCTTGCGCCGCTGCGCATTCACGAAGGGACAGAGCGGGACGATCTTCCACCCCTCGGCCCGCGCATCTGCCACCAGCCGCTCGACCAGGGCCAGGCCCGCCCCCGTGCCGCGCAGCGCGTCGGGCACCGCGGTGTGATCCGCGATTCGCGTCATCGGCGACAGGATGGAATAGGTCAGCTCCGCCTCAGCGCCGTCCCGGACCAGCGTATAGCTGCCCTTGCTGTCCGCCTCGTCCCGGCGGATGTCCCAGTCAGACAAGCGTGGCTTCGGTGGCGGCGCGCATCTCGTCCTCGGTGACGCCATCGGCCAGTTCGACGATCCGCAGACCGCCCTCCACCACGTCCAGAACGCCTAAGTTGGTGATGATGCGGTCCACGACGCCCTGACCGGTCAGCGGCAGGGTGCAGGATTTCAGCACCTTGCTGTCGCCGTGCTTGTTGGTGTGGTCCATCACAACGACCACGCGGCCGACGCCGGCCACCAGGTCCATTGCGCCGCCCATGCCTTTGACCAGCTTGCCGGGGATCATCCAGTTGGCGAGATCGCCATTCTCCGCCACTTCCATCGCGCCCAGGATCGCCGCGGCGATCTTGCCGCCGCGGATCATGCCGAAGGACGTCGCCGAATCGAAATAGGAGGTCCGGTTCAGCTCCGTAATGGTCTGCTTGCCGGCGTTGATCAGGTCCGGGTCCTCATCCCCCTCGATAGGGAAGGGGCCCATGCCCAGCATGCCGTTCTCGGATTGCAGGGTGATGTCCTTGTCGCCGACATAGTTCGCCACCAGCGTCGGGATGCCGATGCCGAGGTTCACATACCAGCCATCTTGCAGCTCTTCGGCGGCCCGTGCGGCCATTTGGTTTCGATCCCAAGGCATCGAGGTGTCCTTTATTCGTCGTCCGGATGCGTGGCCGAGGCCGGCACATCAATCGTAATGAAGCTGCCCGCGGCGCCGCGGCCCAGTTGCAGCGTGCCTTCCAGCCCTTCGATCAGGCCGCCGATGATGCGGCCCCCAATCGTGCCGGAATTGGGCCATTCCACGCGGTCCGAAATGCCCACCCCGTCGTCGGAGACGATGAGGCGCAGGCCCCCCGCGCTCAGCCGGCTCATCCGCACTTCCACCAGGCCCATGTCCATCCGGTCGAAGGCGTGTTGGAAGGCGTTGGTCAGCAGCTCGGACAGGACCAGGCCCACGCGCGTCGCCGTCTCGATCGGCACGGCCATGGGCTCGATCTGCAAGGACAGCCGGATGCCCGAGCGGCCCTCGATATGCGCGATGGCGGCGGCCAGACGGCTCAGAAAGCTGCCCAAATGCACGGTGTCGCGGTTCGAATTGCTCTCGGCCAGCTTCATCTCTTCGTAAAGCAGCTGCAGCGTTTCAATCCGGCGGGTCAGCGCGTTGAAATCTTCGGGGACCGAAGTCGCGCCGGCCTGCTGGCGGATCATGCCGATGATCATCGACAGATCGGATTGCACGCGGTTTTGCACCTCGACCAGCTGCGCGTTGATCTCTTCGGCGCTGCGGTCCTTGTCCTTTGGCCCCAGCTCTTTCTGGATGCCTACGAAATACTGCACCACGCCGTCATCATCAGTCAGCGGCGACACGATCAGCCGGTTGCGGAATGCCTCGCCATTGGCGCGGTAGTTCAGAATATCGACCGCGACCGTCTCTTCGGCCTCGATCCCGGCGCGCAGCTTGTCGACATCCGCCTTGTCGGTGTCGTCGCCCTGCAAAAACCGGCAGTTCCGCCCGATGGAGGCGGAGCGCGCGTAGCCCGTGCAGCGGGTGAACGCCTGGTTCACGTAGACGATCGGGTTGTCCTCCAGATGCGGATTGGTCACGACCATCGCCACTTGCGCCCGGCTAAAGCCGTCGAAGCTCTTGTCGTCCTGCAGAAGTGTTTCAATCGTGTCGGGCATAGTCGACCCTTCCTAGGCGGCGCGGGTGGTGCGCTGCTCGATGCGCTTTTCGTGGGTGCCTTGAATCAGGCGGTGGACATAGATGCCCGGCAGGTGGATGTGATCGGGGTCGAGGCTTCCCGTGGGGACGATCTCTTCGACCTCCATCACGCAGACCTTGCCGCACATCGCCGCCGGCGGATTGAAGTTGCGGGCCGTCTTGCGGAAGATCGCGTTGCCCGTCTCGTCCGCCTTCCAGGCTTTGACGATGGACAGGTCGGCGAAGATGCCTTGCTCCATGATATAAGTCTCGGTCTTGCCGTTCGGGCTGACGAAATCCTTGTGTTCCTTGCCCTCGGCGATCTGCGTGCCGACTCCCGTGCGTGTGTAGAAGCCCGGAATGCCGGCCCCGCCCGCGCGCATCCGCTCGGCCAGGGTGCCTTGCGGGTTGAATTCCAGCTCCAGCTCACCGGACAGGTATTGCCGCATGAACTCCGCGTTCTCCCCCACATAGGAGGAGATCATCTTCTTGACCTGGCGCGTCTGCAGCAGGATGCCGATGCCGAAATCGTCCACGCCCGCATTGTTGGACGCGAAGGTCAGGTCCTTCACGCCCGATTGCTTGATCGCCTCGAGCAGAAGCTCGGGGATGCCGCACAGCCCAAAGCCGCCCGAAGCGATCATCAGACCGTCTTCCAGCAGGCCGTCCAATGCCTCACTTGCGGAGCCATAGACCTTCTTCATCGTACTTCCTTCGTCAGTTTTGTGGGCATGCAACTGCATACGCCCGGCGCGCACCTTGAAAGATGTATGCGCGTCTGCCCACGTCAAGTCAAACCGAAGCGGCGATTTGCACGTTTCCTTGGTCCACAAACGGACAAAAGACGCGCGCATCCCGCGCCGGGCGGTGCGGACAGGCCGCGCATTAGCCGGTCTTCTTGGCGGCCGTCTTGGCCGGCGCCTTTTTCTTGGCCGCGGGCTTCTTCGCCGGCGCCTTTTTGCGCTTGCCCTTGGTCGCGGCCTTGGCGTCCAGCAGGTCCACCGCCTGCGCCATGGTCACGTCATCGGGCTCGATCGCGTCGGGCAGGGTCGCGTTGATCTTGCCCCATTTCACGTATGGCCCGTATTTGCCCTTCATCACGTCAACCGGCGCGCCATCTTCGGGATGCTCGCCTAAGCTGCGCAGCGGCGCCGCCGCTTGGCCCCGCCCGCCGCGGCTGGCCTTCTTCTCGGCCAGAAGCTGCACGGCGCGGTTCATGCCCACGGTCCAGACCTCGTCGATACTCTCCAGATTGGCGTTGGTCCCGCCGCGGTGGGACGTGCTTTCGGCGTGCTTCAAGTATGGCCCGTAGCGCCCGATATTGGCCCAGACCATCACGCCATCTTCGGGGTGCGCGCCGATCTCGCGGGGCAGGGACAGGAGCATCACCGCCTGCTCTAGCGCGACCTCCTCGGGCGGCCATTCCTTGGGGATCGACTGGCGCGGCGGCTTGGGGTTATCCTGCGTCGCCTCGCCCCGCTGGGCGTAGGGGCCAAAGCGGCCTTTGAACACACGGATCTCGTCGCCTTGATCCTCACCGAGCAGCTTGCCCTCGGGCGGGATCGCGCTGGCTTCGGCCTCGGGGTCCGGCGGGCCGAAGGGGCGGGTGTAGCGGCATTCGGGATAGTTCGAGCAGCCGATGAACGCCCCGCCCGAGCGGGCCGTGCGCATGCTCAGCCGCCCAATCCCGCAATTGGGGCACAGGCGCGGGTCGCCCCCGTCTTCCGTGGGCGGGAAGAGGTGCGGCGCCAGCACATCGTTGATCTTCTCCAGCACCTCGGTGATGCGCAGGTCCGACGTCTCGGCAATCGCGGCGGAGAAGTCATCCCAGAACCGGCCCAACACGTCCTTATAGTCGCGCCGCCCGCCGGAGATGTCGTCCAGCTCCTCCTCCAGACTCGCCGTAAAGTCGTAGCCCACGTAGCGGCGGAAGTAATTCTCCAGGAACGCGATCACCAACCGCCCTTTATCCTCGGGGTGCAGGCGGTTCTTGTCCTTGGTCACATAACCGCGGTCCTGGATCGTCGTGACGATGCTGGCATAGGTCGAGGGGCGCCCGATCCCCAGCTCCTCCATCCGCTTGACCAGCGTGGCTTCGGTGTAGCGGGGCGGGGGCTGAGTAAAGCTCTGGGTGGCGAGCGTCGCCTTGTCTTTGGACATCACCGCGGCGGAATGGCTCAGCGCGTCGGTGTCGCCCGCATCGATCACGTCGTCCGATTTGCCCGGCTTGCGCGCCTGGGCAAAGGCGTTGGCTTGCGCGCCCGCATCGAAGGCCAGCGCATCCCCTTCGGAAAGCTGCGGCAGGCGCTTGTCGTCTTCCTCGGGTGCCTCGTCGCGGCCTTCTTCGTAGACGCGCATAAACCCGTCGAACAGCACAACCTGACCCGTCGCGCGCAGCACGACCTGGCCGTCGGGCGCGCCTATTTCCGCCGTCGTCCGCTCCAGCCGGGCGGAGGCCATCTGGCAGGCCAGCGTGCGCTTCCAGATCAGATCGTAGAGCTTGCGCTGATCCGCGTCGGTCGTCTTGATCTGGTCCGCGTCGCGGCCCATTTCCGTCGGGCGGATGCACTCGTGCGCCTCTTGCGCGTTCTTGGCCTTGTTCTTGTAAGTGCGCGGCTTGTCGGGGACGTAAGCATCGCCAAACCGGTCCGCGATGGCGCTGCGCGCGTCGGTCACGGCTTCGGGCGCCATATCGATCCCGTCCGTCCGCATATAAGTAATGTAGCCCGCCTCGTAGAGCCGCTGTGCCGCGCTCATCGTGGCGCGCGCGCCCATGCCGAACTTGCGGCTGGCCTCTTGTTGCAGGGTCGAGGTCATGAAGGGGGCCGACGGGTTCCGGCTGGAGGGCTTGGCCTCCACGCTCGTGACCTTCAGATCCCGGGAAGAGACGGCCTGCACCGCCATCTCCGCCTGGGTGGCGTTCTCCAGGTCGTAGCGGTCCAGCTTTTTGCCCGCCAGATGGGTCAGCCGCGCCTCGAAGGCTTGGCCGCGCGGGGTCTTCAGCGCCGCCGTCACGCCCCAGTATTCGCGGGGGCGGAAGGCCTCGATCTCCATCTCCCGCTCGGTGATTAGCCGCAGGCAAACCGATTGCACCCGGCCCGCGGACTTCGCTCCCGGCAGCTTGCGCCACAGGACCGGCGACAGGTTGAAGCCCACCAGATAGTCGAGCGCGCGGCGGGCGAGGTACGCCTCCACCAGCGGCATGTCGACCTGGCGCGCCTCCGCCATGGCCTTGGTCACGGCATCCTTGGTGATCGCGTTAAAGGTCACGCGGCTCACCGGCGTGTCCTTCTTGATCGAGCGGCGCTTGGTCAGCGCCTCTTGCAAGTGCCAGCTGATCGCCTCGCCCTCGCGGTCGGGGTCGGTGGCGAGGATCAGCTCGCCGTCTTCGGCCAACGCGTCGGCGATGGCTTTGACGTGCTTTTTGCTGTCGGAGGCGACCTCCCACAGCATCTCGAACTCCTCGTCCGGCAGGACAGAGCCGTCCTTGGGCGGCAGGTCGCGCACGTGGCCGTAGCTGGCCAGGACGGTGTAGTTCGGTCCCAAATATTTGTTGATTGTCTTGGCTTTGGCCGGAGATTCGACGACGACGACGGGCATCTTTTTGCTGCGGCCTTCCTGGGTGCGATGGATTTGGGGTCTATGGCGGCGCAAAATGTGGGGTGCAAGCCACGAATGTCAACGGGCCGGTATCGGCGCGGGGGATGGCGATCCTTCAAGGATCGCTGCGCGGCGATTTTTGCAAAAATCGCGGGCCGTGGCCGCAGGCACGGTCCCTGGCCCCGCTTTGAGTTTTGAAAAATCGAGGCCCTCGGCGAGGGGACCGCTCAATTAAGACGGCTCAGGAGGCCCCCGGGCTGCCGGTCGATCCGGCCTTCCATCTCAAGCTCGACCAGCACCGGGCCGATATCGCCGGCGGGCAGGCCCAGATCGCGGATCAGCTGGTCTTCGGCCACTGGGCTGGGGCCGAGCCGGCCCAGGATATCGCTGTGCAACGCCGCAATCGCGGCGCGGCTGCGCGTGGGTTGCGGCGGTGCCGGTACGGGGGCCGGCATGGTGGACGGCCGGGGCCGCGGCGCGAGCGGGCGCAGCGCCTCCATCACATCTTCCGCGCCCCGCACCAGCGTCGCACCATCGCGGATCAGCAGGTTGCACCCCGCCGCGCGCGCATCGAACGGGTTGCCCGGTACGGCCAGCACCTCGCGCCCTTGATCGAGGGCGCCGCGCGCAGTGATCAGGCTGCCCGATTTCGCCGCGGCCTCCACCACCACGGTCGCCTCTGCCAAGCCGGAGATGATGCGGTTGCGCGCCGGGAAGTGCCGCGCCATCGGCTGCAGACCCATGGGCTGTTCGGACACCAGAAGCCCCTGTTGCGCAATCTCCGCGCCGAGGCCCGCATTCTCCGCCGGGTAAAGGACGTCGACCCCGCCTGCCAGCACCGCCACGGTCCCATTGTCGAGCGCGATCCGGTGCGCCGCCGCATCGATCCCGCGCGCCAGGCCCGACACGATGACATAGCCCGCCGCGCCTAGATCGCGCGCCAGCCCCTGCGCCATGCGTGTGCCGACCGACGAGGCGTTGCGCGCCCCGACCAGCGCCAGGCACGGGCGGGCCAGCAGCTCCGTCCGGCCGCGGACCCACAGGAAGGGCGGCGCGTCCTCGATCTGCGCCAGGGCAGGGGGGTAGGCCGGGTCGTCCAGCCCGATGAGGCGCGCGCCCGCCGCAGCGCCCGCGGCCATTTCGGCCGCCACCACGCCTTCGGGGCAAACAGAATAGCGCGCCATGCCCGCGCCCCGCGCAATCTCCGGCAGGGCGTCCAGGGCCGCCGCAGCGCTGCCGTGCTCGGCCATCAATCTATGGTAGGTCGCGATCCCCACCCGGCGGGATCGCAGCAAGCGAAGACGTTGGAAGACGGTCTCTTCCGGGGGGGTGTTAAGGGGGGGTGGAGTGGAAGAAGGACGTGATCCTGTACCGCTCATCAATATCCCCGCTTGCTACTACGCTTTGGTATAGGTCGCCGGGGTTAACGAGAGGTGAATCGATCCGGCCCAACACAACTTTTTTGCGAGTAGCGCTTCAGGCCGCTCCACCTCCGACTGTGAGGCCCCCGATCATCAGCGACGGCTGCCCAACGCCCACCGGCACCCATTGGCCCGCCTTGCCGCAATTCCCGATGCCGGGGTCCAGCGCCATGTCGTTGCCGATCCCGCGGATCTGCTGCAGCGCGGTGGCGCCGTCGCCGATCAGCGTGGCGCCTTTGACCGGCGCGCCCATCTTGCCATTTTTGACGCGGTAGGCCTCGGTGCAGCTGAAGACGAACTTGCCGTTGGTAATGTCGACCTGCCCGCCGCCGAAGCCCACGGCGTAGATGCCGTCCTTGAGGTCCGCGACCAGGTCCCCGGGCGCGGTGTCTCCGCCCAGCATGTAGGTATTGGTCATCCGCGGCATCGGCACGTGGGCGTAGCTTTGGCGCCTGCCATTGCCGGTGGCGGGCACGTCCATCAGGCGCGCGTTCTGGCGGTCCTGCATGTAGCGGACAAGGATACCGTCCTCGATCAGGACGTTCTTGCCCGACGGCGTGCCTTCGTCATCGACGGTGATGGACCCGCGCCGGTCGGGGATCGTGCCGTCGTCCAGCACCGTGACCCCCGGCGACGCGATGCGCTGGCCCATGAGGCCCGAAAAGGCGCTGGTGCCCTTGCGGTTGAAATCGCCCTCCAGCCCATGACCGATCGCTTCGTGCAGCAGGATACCGGGCCAGCCGGAGCCCAGCACGACGTCCATGAGGCCCGCGGGCGCGGCCTCCGCGCCGAGGTTAACGGTCGCGATGCGCAGCGCCTCGCGCGCATGGGCCTGCCAGGCGTCCGGGTCGATCAGACCACCCAGGCCCACGCGGCCGCCGCCACCCGAGGATCCCGCCTCGCGCCGCCCGCCCTCTTCGACGATGACGGAAACGTAGATGCGGGTCATGGGCCTGGTGTCGCGCACCTCGTGCCCGTCGGGGCGCAAGATCACGACCTCCTGCAACGACGCGGCGAGGGACGCGCTCACCTGCACCACGCGGCGGTCCAGATCGCGGGCGAAGGCGTCGATGGCGCGGAGCGTCTCCAGCTTGACCGGGAAGGTGGCGCCGGCAATCGGGTCGGCATCGGTGTAGAGCCGCGTGTTGGTCGCCGCGGGCGCATCCGCCAGCGTGCCGCCGCCATCCCCGACGGCCAGGCGCGCGGTGTCCGACGCGCGGCGCAAGGCAGCCTCCGACAACTCGGTCGAATGGGCGTACCCCGTCACCTCGCCCCGCACGGCGCGTAGCCCGAATCCCTGCGCCGCGTCGTAATTGGCGCCCTTCAGCCGCCCGTCGTCGTAGGACAACGCCTCCGACACGCGCCGCTCGAAAAACAGCTCGCCGTCGTCGGCGCCGTCCGTCGCGGCGCGCAGCGCGGACAGCGCGGCATCGCGGTCCAGCGCGCCGGTATAAGGATCGAAAGGAGCGTCACTCATGGGTTTGTTCCTCTGTCGCGGCACTGTGCCCTCGTGCCAGCCAAAACCTGTCCTGGATTGGGCCAAAGTCCAGGTGGGGAGGCGTCGGAATGACGCGGACCGGGACCTTTATCTGCGCTGGAGAATATGATTGTAAGCTATCGCATACAACGGGCGGGGAGCAGTGCGCCTGACCTTCCCCCCACGGCAACACATGATCAACAAGATCAGGATCGACACATGAAAAAGCTTCTCGCGCTGACCGGCCTGCTGGCCGCGTCCCCCGCCTTGGCCCAAGAGCAGCTGCCCATCATCGGCAGACCTGAACCCAACGGCATCGGCTTTCAGCCGCAGGCAACGGAATTGATGCGCGATATCGTCTGGCTCGACAGCATGATCCTGGTGATCATCACCGCGATCTGTATCTTCGTGACCGCGCTGCTGGGCTGGATCATCGTCAAATACAATGCCCGGGCGAACCCGACCCCGGCCTCGTTCACGCACAACACCCCGATCGAGGTGGCGTGGACGATCGGCCCGATCGTGATCCTGGTCTTCATCGGCGCGTTCTCGCTGCCGATCCTGTTCAAACAACAGGAAATTCCCGAAGCGGACGTGACGATCAAGGTCACGGGCTACCAGTGGTACTGGGGCTATGAATACGTCGACGATGGCGTCGAATTCGACAGCTTCATGATCGGCGCGCCGGCGCTGGGCGGGGACAACTCCCTGACGCCGGAGACCGAAGCGCAGCTGATCGCCGCGGGTTACAGCCGCGATGAGTTCCTGCTGGCCACCGACACTGCCGTCGTCGTGCCCGTGGGCAAGACGGTCGTGATGCAGGTGACGGGCGGCGACGTGATCCACTCCTGGACCATCCCGGCCTTCGGCGTGAAGCAAGACGGCATCCCGGGCCGCCTGGCCGAGCTGTGGTTCGCCGCCGAGCAGGAAGGCGTCTACTTCGGCCAATGCTCCGAGCTGTGCGGGCTGAACCACGCCTACATGCCCATCACGGTCAAAGTCGTGTCGGAGGCCGCCTATGATGCGTGGCTCGCGGCCAACCAGGAAAGCGGCGACTACGTCGACGTCTCGGCGGTGCTGACCAACTGATGAGCGACGCGAGCCTACAGAGCTGGGAAAACGACGCGCAGCTGGGCGATTACTTCGCCCTGCTGAAGCCGCGAGTGATGTCGCTGGTGGTCTTCACCGCCGCCATCGGCCTGCTGGCCGCGCCGGGCAGCCTGCACGTGGTGGAGGCGTTCGCCGCGATCCTGTTCATCGCCATCGGGGCAGGGGCCTCGGGCGCGCTGAACATGTGGTGGGACGCCGATATCGACGGCGTGATGCGCCGCACCGCGCGCCGCCCCATTCCCGCGGGCACGGTCACGCCGGACGAAGCACTGTATCTCGGCCTGTTCCTATCGGTGATGTCGGTGACCATGCTGACGCTGACGACCAATTGGGTCGCGGGCGGGATGCTGGCCTTCACCATTTTCTTTTACGCCGTCGTCTATTCGATGTGGCTCAAGCGCTCCACGCCGCAGAACATCGTGATCGGCGGCGCCGCGGGGGCCTTCCCGCCGGTGATCGGCTGGGCAGCGGTGACGGGCACCATGCCGCTGGAGGCGTGGGCGATGTTCGCGCTGATCTTCTTCTGGACGCCGCCGCACTTCTGGGCCCTCGCACTCTTTATGAAGTCCGACTACGACGATGCGGGCGTGCCGATGCTGACCGTGACCCACGGGCGCCGCGCAACGCGGGTGCAGATCCTGGGCTACACGCTGTTGCTGGCCGTCCTGGCCGTCGGCACGGCCTTCACCGGGATCGGCGGGCCGCTGTACCTCGCGACGGCGCTGATCCTGAACGGGCTCTTCTGCATCGGCGCCTGGCGCATCTGGCGCCGAGACGAGGCGCAGGCCGAGGCGGATGAATACCACACCGAAAAGCGGTTCTTCCGCCTGTCGCTGATCTACCTCTTCGCGCATTTCCTCGTCATCGGCGGCGAGATCGCTCTGGGAGGCTGGGCAACATGGCTCTGAGGCCGGAACACGAGATGCACCAGCGCCGCAAAGGGCGCAACACGGGCGTGGCGGTCCTGCTGGTCAGCTTCGTCGTGCTCATCCTGGCGCTGACGGTCGTGAAGGTGACCGACGGCGCGTTCGAATTGCCGCGGATCGAGACCGCGGACCAATAGCAAGGGGAGGATCCCGATGTTCGGATTGCAAGGCCCCGCGAAGACCGTCGCCCAGACCGTGGGCGTGGTCGTCCTGATGGGCAGCCTCGGCTGGGCCTCCGTGCCCTTCTACGATTGGTTCTGCCGCGTGACCGGCTTCGGCGGCACGCCGAACCAGGTCGCGGGCAACGAAGAGCAGGTGCTCGACCAGATGATGACCGTCCGCTTCGACGCGGGCGTGGAGCGCGGCTTTGGCTGGGACTTCACCCCGGTGGAGCGCACCATGGAGGTCCGCATCGGGGAGACGAACCTGGCGTTTTACGAGGCGCATAACCCGACGAACCGGCCCATCGCCGGCTCCGCCAGCTTCAACGTCACGCCCTACCAGGCGGGCGGCTTTTTCAACAAGATCGACTGCTTCTGCTTCGAAGAGCAGTTGCTGATGCCCGGTGAGACCGTGCAGATGCCCGTGACCTTCTTCGTCGAGCCGGGCATCGTGACGGATCGGGACGCCAAATACGTCCACACGATCACACTCAGCTACACTTTCTACGAAATCGACCTGCCCGAGGACCTCGCCGCCCTCGATGCAGCCGAGACAACGAACTAACGCGCGCAAGGGGATCCACCATGGCCGGTGCAAAGAACCACGATTATCACATCCTACCGCCCTCGATCGAGCCGCTCATGGCGTCGGTCGGTGCATTTCTCATGCTGTTCGGCGCGGTCGCCTGGATGGGCGGCGGCTTCAACGTCATGGGCCTTCTGCCCTTCACGGACGGCTTCGTTCTGCCCGACGGGCCCTGGCTGTTCCTGATCGGTCTGGCCGCGACGCTCTACACCTCCTTCGCGTGGTGGGTGAAGGTTGTCGCCGAAAGCCATGTCGGCGATCACACCCCGGTGGTGCGGATCGGCCTGCGCTACGGCTTCATCCTCTTCATTATGTCCGAGGTTATGTTCTTTGCCGCTTGGTTCTGGGCGTTCTTCAAGCACGCCATGTACCCGATGAGCGAATATGTCGGCTCCACCTATGTCCGACCCGAGATCTACCACGTGGATGCGTTCCACCTGCCGCTGATCAACACGCTGATCCTGCTGCTGTCGGGCTGCGCCGTGACCTGGGCGCACCACGTGCTGGTCCATGGCGGGCCGCGCAAGGACCTAGTGAACGGACTGGCTCTCGCGGTCGGTCTGGGCGCGGTGTTCACGTTCCTTCAGGGCTATGAGTACAACTACCTGCTCTACAAAGGCTGGGAGTTCGGCGGCGACAAGTTCTTCTCCAACTTCTTCATGGCCACGGGTTTCCACGGCTTTCACGTGATCATCGGGACGATCTTCCTGGCGGTCTGCCTCTACCGGGCGATGCAGGGTCACTTCACCGCCGAGCGTCACGTCGGCTTCGAGGCCGCGGCCTGGTACTGGCACTTCGTCGACGTGGTCTGGCTGTTCCTGTTCTTCGCCGTCTACATCTGGGGCGTGAGCACGATGCCCGGCGCGCACTAAGCGCCGCCAGGCCAGAGTTGTTGAAAGGCGCGCGGGGTAACCCGCGCACCTTTTTTGTTGGCGCTGAGCCCGTAGGCCTTCAGTCAGGACGTCTACGGGCTCAGTAATGAATGAGCGTGGCCCTTGGTAAAAGGCTGTCTGATCGCGCTCAGCCCTAAGCCTGCCGCGTGGGTGGCGTGGGACACGCCAGCCACGCGGCAGGCGTGTCGGCCTCCTGCGGAGGCCTTTGGGCTAAGCGCCGGAACACGCCTTTCCGTTTTTGACGTGCCACGCATGGCGCACACTCGCCCCACACCCCCTAGGCACATTTGTCTCAGCGCACCCGGTTCCCCCTTCCGCCAATCCCCGCTAGACCACCGCCCATGACGCGGCTTCTTTTCCTTCTCGTGATCGGCCTCGGCGGCGCGGCGATCCTGGGCTATCTGGGCACCTGGCAGGTCCAGCGCCTGGCATGGAAGAACGCCATTCTGGAAGAGATCGACACCCGCATCGCCGCCGCCCCCATCCCGCTGCCCGAAGCCCCGGACCCCGAGACGGACACCTACCTGCCCGTGACGGCCACCGGCACGCTGAGCGACGCCTATATCCGTGTCCTCGCCAGCCAAAAGCAGATCGGCGCCGGCTATCGCATCATCCGCGCGCTCGACACAGGCGCCCGTACCGTGCTGGTCGACGAAGGCTTCGTGCGCACCGCCCAGGGCGAGGACCTCAGTGCGCCCGGCGGCCCCGTCACGATAACCGGCAACCTGCACTGGCCGGACGAGATCGACAGCTTCACGCCCGCGCCGGACCTGGCCGCCAACATCTGGTTTGCCCGCGACGTGCCGGCCCTCGCGGAGGCCTTAAACGCCGAACCCACACTGATCGTCGCGCGGGACATGTCGCCGGAACGCACCCCGGTGACGCCCTTGCCCGTAGACAGCGGAAACATTCCGAACGATCACCTCGAATACGCGATCACCTGGTTTTCGCTCGCCGCAATCTGGGCCGCGATGACCGCCTATTTCGCGCTGCGCACGCACCGCAGCCGCCCTGGGACCTGAACCATGAACTACATCTCCACCCGCGGCACTGCGCCCGTCCTGCCCTTCGAAGACACCATGCTCAGCGGTCTGGCCCGCGACGGGGGCCTTTACGTCCCGCAAGTGATCCCGACCCTCGCACCGGATCAGATTGCTGCGATGGCGGGCCAACCCTATGAGGATATCGCCTACACCGTCATGCGCCCCTTTGTCGGGGACTCGGTGACGGATGCCGAATTCCGGGACCTGATCGCCAAGGCCTATGCCAGCTTCGGCCACCCCGCGCGCGCGCCGCTGAAGCAGTTGGATGCGAACCACTTCCTGCTGGAGCTCTTTCACGGCCCCACCCTGGCCTTCAAAGACTTCGCCATGCAGCTCATCGGGCAGCTGTTCCAGCATGTCCTGGCCAAGCGGGGCGAGCGGGTCACCATCGTCGGCGCGACCTCCGGCGACACCGGGTCGGCGGCGATCGAGGCCTTCCGGGGGCTGGAGAATGTCGACGTCTTCATCCTCTACCCCCATGGCCGCATCTCGGAGGTGCAGCGCCGGCAGATGACCACGCCAACGGAGGCGAACGTGCACGCCCTCGCGCTCGACGGTGATTTCGACGACTGCCAGGCGCGGCTCAAGGACATGTTCAACGATTTCGAGTTCCGCGACGGTGTGAAGCTGGCCGGGGTGAACTCGATCAACTGGGCGCGGGTGCTGGCGCAGGTCGTCTACTACTTCTCCTCCGCCGCGAGCCTCGGCGCGCCGGCGCGCAGCGTCGATTTCACCGTCCCCACCGGCAATTTCGGCGACATCTTCGCGGGCTACATCGCGCGCCAGATGGGCCTGCCAGTGGGCCGGCTGATCGTCGCGACCAACCAGAATGACATCCTGCACCGCGCGCTGAGCGGGCAGGGGTACCACAAGGGGGAGACGATCCCGTCGATCAGCCCGTCGATGGACATCCAGGTCAGCTCCAACTTCGAACGCGCGCTCTTCGACGCCTATGGCCGGGATGGCGGCGCGGTGTCCCAGCTGATGGACGAGCTCAAGGCCGGCGGGTTCGAGATCAGCCAGGGCGCGCAGCAAGCGCTGTCCGAAATCTACGCCTCGGGCCGCGCGTCCGAAGAGGACACCTCCGCCGCCATCACTCGCACGCTGCGCGAGACGGGCGAACTGCTGTGCCCCCATTCGGCCATCGGCGTGCACGTGGCCGAACAGCATATCGGCGCAAACCCGATGGTCACGCTCGCCACCGCCCACCCGGCTAAGTTCCCCGACGCGGTGGAGACGGCGACGAGCATCCGGCCCCCCCTTCCATCCCGCATGGCGGACCTTTATGAGCGGTCCGAACGGGTGGAGCGGGTCCCCAACGACCTGGCCGCCCTGCAAAGCCAAATCAGGGACATTCTCGCCACGTGACCACCCAAATCCATCGCCTCTCCAACGGGTTTCGCATCGTTACCGAACATATGCCGGGCCTCGCCTCAGCGTCCGTCGGCCTGTGGGTCGCGGCGGGCGGGCGGCACGAGACGCCGGACCAGAACGGCATCGCGCATTTCCTCGAACACATGGCGTTCAAGGGCACGGCGCGGCGCAGCGCGCTGCAGATTGCCGAGGCGATCGAGGATGTGGGCGGCTACATCAACGCCTATACCAGCCGCGAGGTCACGGCCTACTACGCCCGCGTGCTGGAGCCGGACGTGCCACTGGCCCTCGATGTGATTTCCGACATCGTGCTGAACCCCGTCTTCGATCCCGCGGAGATCGAGGTGGAGCGCGGCGTGATCCTGCAGGAGATCGGCCAGGCCCTCGACACGCCAGACGACGTGATCTTCGACTGGCTGCAGGAAAAAGCCTATCCCGAACAGCCCATCGGACGCACAATCCTGGGCCCGTCCGAGCGGGTCAGCGCCTTTGACCGCGATGATCTGGCGCGCTTCGTCGGGCAGCATTACGGGCCGGGACAGATGATCCTCGCCGCAGCCGGCGCCGTGGACCACGACGCGCTGGTG
Source organism: Pseudomonadota bacterium (assembly GCA_039178165.1). Lineage (GTDB taxonomy): Bacteria > Pseudomonadota > Alphaproteobacteria > Rhodobacterales > Rhodobacteraceae > JBCBCP01. The sequence continues at coordinate 31,345 of JBCDFL010000003.1, forward strand.
AAGGCGGCGGAGGCTTTGTTCGGCCATCTGCCCGCGCGCCCCGCGCCCGTCGCAGATGCGGCACGGTTCCAGGGCGGCGAGGTGCGGCAGATCAAGGATTTGGAGCAGGCCCATTTCGCGCTCGCCTTCGAATCGCCCGGCTACCGGGACGACGCGATCTACACCGCGCAGATCTATGCCTCTGCCCTGGGCGGGGGCATGTCGAGCCGCCTCTTCCAGGAAATCCGCGAGAACCGGGGCCTCTGCTACACCATCTTCGCCCAAGCCGGCGCCTATGCCGACACTGGCATGACCACGATCTACGCCGGCACCTCCGGCGCGCAGGTGGCCGAGCTTGCGGGCATCACCATCGACGAGATGAAGCGCGCCGTGGACCTGAGCCCCGCAGAGATCGCCCGCGCCCGCGCGCAGATGAAGGCGGGCCTGTTGATGGGCCTCGAATCGCCGTCCTCCCGCGCCGAGCGCCTGGCGCGCCTGGTGCAGATCTGGGACCGGGTGCCCGATCTGGCGGAAACGGTGGAGCGGATCGACGCGGTGACCGAAACCCACGTGCGGGACTTTGCCGCCCATATGGCGGGGCAGGCGCCCGCGGCGCTCGCGCTCTACGGTCCGGTCGATCAGGCCCCCAGCCTTGAGGCGCTCGAGGCCCGGCGCGCGGCCTGATGCTTCTGGCGCGGCGCAGACTCCGGCTAGAGACCGAGCGGCTGACGCTGCGCCCGCCCCGCCATTCCGATTTCCGCCCCTGGACTGCGCTGCGCGTCGCGTCCAAGGATTACCTCACCCCGTGGGAGCCCGCGTGGGCCCAGGATCACCTCAGCCGCAAGGCGTTCACCAATCGGGTCTACTGGGCGCAGCGGTCCGTGTCCTCCGGCAGTGCGATGCCGCTCTTTCTGATCCGGCGCGAGGACAGCGCTCTGATCGGGGCGATCACCCTCGACAACATCCGCCGCGGCCCGGCGCAGGCGGGCACGCTGGGCTATTGGACCGGCCAGACCTTCGCCCGCCAGGGTTACATGCGCGAGGCGATCCTGGCGGTCGTGCACCACGCCTTCACGCGCCTGGACCTGAGCCGAATCGAGGCCGCGTGCCTGCCCGAGAACCAGGCGAGCCGGGGGCTTTTGGAGAAATGCACGTTCAAATACGAGGGCGTCGCGCAAAGCTACCTGCAGATTGCGGGCCGCTGGCGCACCCATGTCCTTTACGCCGCGCTGCGCAGCGACCGCCGAGGGAAGACGGACGCGGGGTAGCACGCCTTGTGTGAGTAGCTTTCACCGCTGAGAGATCCGCCCGTCTGCAAGACGGGCAGCGCCGTTCCGGGCGGCTTTGCCGCCCACCCGGCAGCGTATTGCGAAGCAATGCGCGAGAGGGCGCCCCCAGCAAACCGGAGGCTTGCCCCCGGCAAAACGAGGCGGCGCCGCCTTTGTGCGATCGCGGCCATGCCCCGCGATGACATCGGTGTATCGCTAGCGGCAGTGTTCTCCGCGCTGTTACGACTGATAGGCCCTAAGTTGAAATAGGGGCAGCGCCGTCATCGATACACGGCGGCTTCACCGCTGAGAGATCCGCCCGTCTGCAAGACGGGCAGCGCCGGCCCGCCCCCATGGGGCGGCGCTCTCGCGCCACCCCGCGGACCGGCGATGCCCTTAAGCCTAAGTGGGCGTCGCCGCCATCGTGATCATCGCGGTATCGTCAGTGACAGGGTCCTCCGCGCTGTTACGACCGATGAGCCACAACTCGAATTGTGTGCCGAACATCGGGGCAAGAATGTCATCGATACACTGTGGCTTCACCGCTCGAAGATCCGCCCGTCGGAACGACGGGCAGCGCCGGTCCGCCCCCATGGGGCGGCGCTTGGGCGCCACCCCGCGGACCGGCGCCGCCCTCGCGCTATAGTTTCCACGAGCAGCAGGGAAACGAATGAAATTTGCATGATTATGCGAGGGATAGCGCAATCCCGGAGATTGGCTGGGGCCTTTCACCGAACCGCAGGGCGACTTACCCCACCGCCCGCAGCACCGCGCCGGGGTTCATGATCCCCGCGGGGTCGAGCGCGGTCTTGATCGCGCGCATCGTCTCTAGCTTGGCCGGATCTGCGTAGCGCTCCAGATCGTCCACCTTGAGCCGTCCAATCCCGTGCTCTGCGCTGACCGATCCGCCGCGGGCATGCACCATGTCGTGGACCAGGCGCTTGATCTGGTCCCGCTCCGCCATGTGGTCGGCGCGGCTGCGGCCCGGCATGGGAAAGACGTTGTAGTGCAGGTTGCCGTCGCCCACATGGCCGAAGCAGTTGATCCGAAAGGCGCCCAGCTCGGCGATGGCTACGCCGGCGGCGGCGATGAATTCCGGCAGCGCCGACAGCGGCAGGGAGATGTCGTGGCTGCTGACCGACCCGATCAGGCGGTTGGCCTCCGGGATGCGCTCCCGCACGGCCCAGAACTCCGCCGATTGCGCCGCGCTCTGGGCGATCAGCCCGTCCTGGACGAGGCCCGCTTGCATCCCCGCCTCGAAAATCCGCTCCAGCAGGGCGGCGGGCGCGGTGCCAAAGCTGCCGAGCTCGATCAGCACCGACCAGGCCGGCGCCTCGGGCCAGGGATGGCGCACGTCCGGCAGCGTCTCGGCCAGGAAGGCGTAGCCTGCCGCGCCAATCAGCTCAAACGCGCTGACCGCGTCGCCGGCGATGTCCCACGCCAGCGCCAGCAGCGACAGGGCGGCGGCGGGGTCCGTGATAGCCATCATCGCGGTGCCCGTGGCGTCCGGGCGGGGCGAGAGCTTGAGGCTGGCCGCGGTGATCACGCCCAGCGTGCCCTCCGCCCCGATCAGCAGGTGGCGCAGATCGTAGCCGGTGTTGTCCTTGCGCAGCCGTTTCAGCCCGTGCAGCACGCTGCCATCCGGCAGCACCGCCTCCACCCCCAGGCACAGATCGCGCGCATTGCCGTAGCGCAGCACGCCCGTCCCACCCGCATTGGTGCCCAGCAGCCCGCCGATCCGGGCCGAGCCTTCGGAGGCGAGCGAGAGGGGGAAGAGCCGCCCTGCCTCCGCCGCCGCATCCTGCACGTCCGCCAAGATCGCGCCGGCCTCGGCGATCAGCACGTTCTCTTCGGCGTGGACCGCACGGATGGCTGTCATCCGCTCCAGCGACAGGATCAGCGGGACCGGCCCCTCCTGCGCGACCTGACCGCCGACCAGCCCCGTGCCGCCGCCATAGGGCACGAGGCCCACACGGGCGCCGGCGCACATGCCGACCAGCGCGGCGACCTCTTCGGTGCTGCGCGGGCGGGCGATGAAGCCGTCCTGGCCCGCCCAGCGGCCGCGCGGCTCTTCGAGGTATCGGGCCTCGGCGCTCTGGATCGTGCCGGGCGGCAGGTCAGCGGCGAAGTCCGTCGCCAATGCGGGGGTCAGGCTGGTCAGCATGGCGCCGGTCTGCCCTAGGGCGCGTCGGCCCGCAAGTAGGCGGGACGCAGCACCATGATCGTCGGGCGCGAGGGCAGGGTGTCGAGCGACACTTCCAGCGCCGGCCCGCCCAGATCGATCACTGTGAACTCGTCCGACATCCCCTCCAGGAACGCCTGGAGCGAGAAGCCGGAAAACCAGTGCATCGGGATCACGATGGAGGAGCGCAGGCGGCTGACGATGCCCATCATGCTTTGCAGGTCCATCGTATAGCCGCCGTCGACGGGCACCATGACGACGTCGAGGCGCCCGATTTCCGCGTATTGCTCGGCCGTCGGGATTTGGTGCAGGTGGCCCAGATGACCGATGCAGAGGCCCGCCATTTCGAAGATGAAGATGGAATTGCCGTTCGGCTCCACCCCCGACCATTGGCTGCGGATGTCGGTGGAGACATTGCGCACCAGCACCTCGCCCAGGTCGAGGTTGTGATCGATCCCCTGGCCGAAATCGCCCCAGCCAGGCAGTACGTGCGGGATCGCGGGGTCCGGGTTGGGAGTCCAATGGGTGTCGTGGGCGTGGTTCATCGTCACGACGTCCGGGATCATCGGCGCGGAGCCCGTAAAGCCCGTGAAGTCAGTCACCATGTTCAGCCCGCCATGGCTGCGGATGAGGAAGCTGGCGTGGGCGACGTAGTGGATCAGCACGCGCTCCGCCGGCACGTCGGCCTGGTAGCTGGCCTGCATGACGTGCGCTGTGTCCTGCGCGAGGGCGCGGCAGTGGGAGGGCGTGCGTTCCTGCGCGGCGGCCGGCAGGGCGAGGAGGGCGGCGAGCAGGGTGAGGACGATGCGCATGACGTTAGGGTAGCGGAGGCGGCGCGGATGTCCAAAGGTTGGGTGTGCAATGTTGGTTACGGCGGGATCGAGAGCGGAAGAATTAGCCGGTGAGAAAAAGCTAAAATCACCGCCGCTCAGAGATTCGCCCGTCGGAACGACGGGTAGCGCCGGTCCGCCCCCACGGGGCGGCGCTTTCGCGCCACCCCGCGGACCGGCGCTGCCCTTGTGCCTTAGGGCGCACCAGCTGTGGCGGTACTCTGGTGGATGTCCGGGCCGGGCATATGGAAGTCCGCTCACCGAACCGGCGCTGCGCTTGTGCCTAACTGCAGCGCCTTAGCCGCCCAGCACCTATGCCCCGCGCGGGCCTTCCGGCCGGGCAGGGTGCAGCTTTCCTGGGCTGTTTCTCGGAAAAGTGTGGCGCCACACATTGCGGCGGTCTGGATGACATCGCGGGTTCGCGTCGGCCCCTTGGGGCCGTCCTTGACCTGATGCGTCGGGGCTCGCGCCCCCGTGTCGACGCGCCGCTTATGCCGCCCTGGGCGTGAACGGGGCGTAAAGGGAGCGTGCGCTCACTTGCCCAGCCGGTCCTCGATCGCCTTCAGACGCTCCAGCACCTCGTCGCGGTAGGCGTCGGTCTGGGCGTTCGCCTCCACCGAATGGGCGTCCTGCATGGAGTTCACGACGAGGCCCACGACCAGGTTCACCACGACGAAGGTCGTCACGAGGATGAACGGTACAAAGAACATCCAGGCGAAGGGGTATTCCTGCATCACCGGGCGCACGATGCCCATGGACCACGATTCCAGCGTCATGATCTGGAACAAGGAATAACCCGACCGGCCCAGCGTGCCGAACCAGTCCGGGAAGCTCGCGCCGAAGAGCTTCGTCGCCATCACAGCGCCGATATAGAACATCAGGCCCATCAGCAGGAACACCGAGCCCATGCCGGGCAGGGCGTTGATCAGCCCCTCGACCACGCGCCGCAGGCTGGGCGAGACGGAGATGATGCGCAGCAGCCGCAGGATGCGCAGGGCACGCAGGACGGACAGGCTTTGCGCTGCGGGGACGAGGGCGATGCCGACGATGACGAAGTCGAAGAGGTTCCAGCCGTCGCGGAAGAACCGCCAGCCATAGGCGACCAGCTTGAGCGCGATCTCGATCACGAAGATGGCCAGGCACAGCGTGTCCGCGATCTCGATAAACCAGCCGAAGCGGGCCATGACCGTCTCCGACGTCTCCAGCCCCAGGATGACCGCGTTGAAGAGGATCACCCCCATGATCGCGTTCTGGAACAGCGCGCTTTCGAGCGTGTGCGCAAGGCGGGTCAAGCGGGGTGGGTCGATCTTTACCATAGCCCCGGTATGCGCAGCGGGCGGGGGGGTGGTCAATGGGGCCTTGGGATGGGGCGGCGATGCGGGACGGCGAGGGGGTGAGGTTGCTTCAGTTGGGGGCAGAGGAGTTGCTAAAGAACATGCCCTTACAGCTCAGAGATCCGCCCGTCTGAAAGACGGGCCGCGCCGTTTCGGGCGGCTCTGCCGCCCACCCGGCAGCGTATTGCGAAGCAATGCGCGAGAGGGCGCCCCCGTCGAACCAAAGGTTCGCCTACGGCGAAACGGGCGGCGCGATTGCGCCACCCCGCGGACCTGCGCAGCCCTAGCGCTGAGGTCCAACAATCTTCACGATCCTTGGGCACAGCGGGCAGTACCGTCTTGCCGTCCCCGCCGTAGCGATGACTAATCCCCCTCAAACGCACACAGCGCCTGAACGTCCATCCCCATCCCCTCCAGCTTCGCGCGCCCGCCGAGGTCCGGCAGGTCGATGATGAAGGCGCAGGACAGGATCTTGCCGCCCAGTCGCTCGATCAGCGTGATGCCGGCCTCCGCCGTGCCGCCCGTGGCCAGAAGGTCGTCGACCAGCAGGATCGTCTCTCCCGGCGCGATGGCATCGTCGTGGATCTCCACCTCCGCCTCGCCGTATTCGAGCGTGTATTTTGCCGAGATCGTTTTGCCCGGCAGCTTGCCCACTTTGCGGATCGGAACGAACCCGACCGACAGCTGGTGCGCGATGGCCCCGCCCAGGATGAAGCCGCGCGCCTCCAGCCCGGCGACCTTGTCGATCCGCATCCCGGCATAGGGGTGCAGCATCTGGTCCACCGCCATGCGAAAGCCGCGCGGGTGGGCGAAAAGGGTCGTGACGTCTCGGAACATGATGCCGGGCTTGGGGAAGTCCAGGATCGTGCGGATGTAGTCGGTGATCGAGGCCAAGGGGCGTCCTTCCTGTTCAGAGCTATGCCGCGCGGCGCAAAGTCGCCGTCAGCGCGCCCATCGCGACCAGCGTGGCGCCGCCGGCCCGGGTCAGCCAGGCTTGCACCGCGGGACGGGTGATGCGGCTGCGCATCGCCGTGGCGGCCAGGGCGAAGACCATCGCGTTGATCGCCGCGATGCCGACGAAGGTGGCGATCAGGATCGCCGCCTGGGGTGCGTAGGCGGCGCTGGGATCGATGAATTGCGGCACGAAGGCGATGAAGAAGGTGTTAGATTTGGGGTTCAGCGCCGTGACGGTGGTCAGATCGCGAAATACGCGGCCCGGCCGTTGCCCCGGCGCACGGCCCGTCAGCGTAGAGGTCGCGCCGCCCGCGCTGAGGATCATCCGCACGCCCAGATAGACGAGGTACGCCGCGCCGACCCATTTCAGCACCGTGAATGCGAGGGCCGAGGTCAGCAGCAGCGCGCCTAGGCCGATCACCGACAGGGTCATCGCGATCAGGTCCCCGGTCGCGACCCCAAGGGCCGAGGCCATGGCGACCCGGCGCCCGTCGCTAAGCGCGTAGCTCAGCACCATCATCAGCGTGGGGCCGGGAATGACCAGCAAAGCGGTTGAGGCAGCGGCGAAGGCCAGCCACATGTCGAATGTCATCTTAGATACTCCGGTTGAGGGCGAGGTTTAGGCCGAGGCCCACGAGGAGGGCACCGCCCAGCCGCTGCGCCCACAGCTGGACGCGGCGCGAGCGGGCGAGGGTCTTTTGCAAGCCGCCGGCGGCGAGGGCGTAGACGACGTCCGACAGGCTAAAGGCAATGTTCACAAGGACGCCCAGAAGGATCAACTGCATCGGCACGCTCAGCGCCGCCTCCGCGCGCACGAATTGCGGCAGGAAGGCGAGGTAGAAGAGCGCCGTCTTGGGGTTCAGCACCTCGACCAGCACCGATTGGCGGAAGGACCCGCGCGTGGCTTTGGGCAAGTCGGTCTGCACCCCGGACAGCCGCGCGCGCAGCAGCCCCACGCCCATCCAGATCATTTAGGCCGCGCCGGCCAGCTTCATGGCCGTGAACAAAACCGGCACCGCCTCGAACACGATGGCGAGGCCCAGCCCCGCGGCGATCATATGGGCATAGCCGCCGACATGCACGCCGAAGGCCGCGCGCAGCCCAGCGCCCGTGCCGTGGGCGACGGACCGCGCGACGCAGTAGAGCACCCCAGGCCCCGGCATCACCGCAAAGGTCAGCGTCGCCAGGGCGAAGGGGATCGCCAAGTCCCACGCCATCAGAGCACCCGACCCGCGACGGCATCGAGCCGCTCCATCACCGCGGCGTCGCGCGCCTCGGGCGCCGTAATGATCGCAAATTCCAGCGCGCGGTCGCAGCCATGGGGGCAGGGGTCGCGGTCCGCACCCAGAAGGGCGGGCAGGCGGCTGACCAGGGCGCGCCCGTTTTCCGCGTTGCCCTGAAGGGTGGCGATGATTTGGGTGACATCGACCTCGCCGTGATCGGGGTGCCAGCTGTCGTAATCGGTGATCATCGCGACGCAGGCGTAGCAAAGCTCCGCCTCCCGGGCGAGTTTCGCCTCCGGCATGCCAGTCATGCCGATCACGTCGGCGCCCCAGCTTTCCCGGTACATCTTCGACTCCGCGAGGGTGGAGAATTGCGGCCCCTCCATCGCCAGATACGTGCCGCCCTCGTGCACGGTGATGCCCGCATCGCGCGCGGCCGTGACGCAGGCCGCGCCGAGGCGGGGACAGGTCGGATGCGCGACCGACACGTGCGCAACGCAGCCCGGTCCAAAGAATGACTTCTCCCGCGCGAAGGTGCGGTCGATGTACTGGTCCACGATCACGAAATGCCCCGGCGCCATCTCCTCCCGAAACGACCCGCAAGCGGAGACGGAGATGACATCGGTGCAGCCCAAACGCTTCAACGCATCGATATTGGCGCGGTAGGGCACAGAGGTCGGGCTGTGGACATGCCCCCGCCCGTGCCGTGGCAGGAACGCCATCGCAACGCCGCCCAGCGTGCCGGTCAGGATCTGATCGGACGGCGCGCCCCAGGGGGTGTCCACACTCACCCATTCGCGCCCCTCCAGCCCGTCGATGTCGTAGATGCCCGAGCCGCCGATCACGGCGATTTTGGTGGCGGTCATGTGCTGGTCCTTTGTGCGGGGTCAGGGGACGGGGCCCCGAGGTGCGGGGCGTGCCCGCGTGCACATTGCCCGGACGCAGGCCAAAGGAAAAGTGGCCGTGTCACAGGGGATGGCCATTGGCGGCGCAAGCGTCCATCAGCCCGCGCCAGTAGCCCGGATTGGTCGCGGTCCAGCGCCGGTAGCCGGGCACGGCGGTACCCATCGTCTCCGCATCCCGGCGCAGGCGCTCTGCCTCCGCGGCCGGCGTGCCCGCGATATAGAGGCTGTGGGCCAGTTCCGCCGCGCCGACGGCGCTCAAATCGGGCGTGACCAGATCGAAGGGCGCGAAGATCACGGTGCCGGGGGCCGCCGCTTCGAAGATCAGCGTCTCCAGCCGCAACATCGCGTCGTCCAGCATCATCGGGCGGTAGTAGTAGATGACGTCGTAGGCGGCATAGTCCGTAAACTCATAGGCGTCGGCCTGCATCACGCGGCAGCCGTCCCGGCCCAGCGCCGCCATCATCGCGGCGCCCGTCTGTGCGGTGCGGGGGTCATATTCGATGCCGTCGCACCGCTCGAAACACACTTCGGCCGCCAGCAATTTGGTGCCGCCGCCGCAGCCCACGTCCAAAAAGCGCAGCGGGCCCGTTTTGCGCTGGGCGAGGCAGACGCGGTAGGCGGCGCAGATACCGGCCATGAACTCCGCCATGGACAGCGGGATATCATCGTACATCTGGCGCGCTTGGGCATCGTCGCTTTGGTCGTTGACGTGCGGGTTGGCCATGCGGTGCATGTGCGCCACGAACTTGTCGTAGACGAAGCCGAGCGGGGCGATCTGCGGGTCCATCTGCGGCGCGCGGTAGCCCAGATCGACGGGCTCCGCTGCTATCTGCTCTTCCACGCGGTCGGCGATGTGGGGCCAAAGCCGCGCGGTGCGCAGGGCGCGGGCAAAGGTGCTTTGCAATTTGGCGGGTATCGTGCCGCGCTTGCCCTTCGGCGCCCGAACGTAGCGCACCAGCGCGGTATGCGCGCGGCCCACTCGGCCCTTCGCCCGCTCCAGCGCGCCGTCGGGGCGCAGGCGTGGCAGCACCAGCAACACGTCCGCGAGGGCGTCCGCGGCGCCGGCGAGGTCAGCCTCCAACTCGGCGAGGCGGGCGCGCAGGTGATCGGCATGGGTCATCCGGCAAGCTGGCCCCAAATCATCCCCCGAGGCAAAGGGTTTATGCGCGCGGCTTGCCGTGCCGGCCCCGCGGCATACCCAAGAATACCGTGCCGTTGGCGTGCGGTCTGCTATGTGCTGCGTGCATGGCTGCTGCCCACCTGGGGCTGTGGCCTTGCTGCGGCGCAGCACGTAGAAGCCGGGGTTTGGAGAACAGGGGGCGGTCCGTCATGGCATTTCTGGACAGCATTTTTCAGGGCGGCAAGCTCAAGCGCACCCGGTTCGGCGACTTCTCCGTCGCGCCGGGGGACACCAAGCTCGACGCGCGCCAGTTCCGGGTGGAGATCCTGGCCGGTCTTACGGTCGCCCTCGCCCTGGTGCCCGAAGCCGTCGCTTTTGCCTTTGTGGCCGGCGTGCACCCGCTTGTGGGCCTTTACGCGGCCGTCCTGGTCGGCCTGATCACGGCGCTGATCGGTGGGCGGCCCGGCATGATCTCCGGCGCGACGGGCGCGCTCGCGGTGGTGATGGTGGCGCTGGTGGCGCAGCACGGGGTCGAATACCTCTTTGCCACCGTGGTGCTGATGGGGGCCCTACAGATTTTTGCGGGCGTCATGCAATGGGGCAAGTTCATCCGCCTCGTGCCGCATCCGGTGATGCTGGGCTTCGTCAACGGCCTGGCGATCGTGATCGGCATGGCGCAGCTGAGCCAGTTCAAAGTGCCCGGCACGATGGAGGCAACTGGCCACGGCATGGGCGGGGGCGAATGGCTGTCGGGCGCGCCGCTTTACCTGATGCTGGCGCTGGTGGCGCTGACAATGGCCATCATCTGGGCCATGCCGCGTCTGACCCGCGCGATCCCCGCGCCGCTGGCGGGCATTGGGATCGTTGCGGCCATCGTGATCGCCTTCGGCCTCGACGTGCCGCGGGTGGGCGATTTGGCCTCCATCCAGGGCGGGCTGCCGTCCTTCCATATTCCCATGGTGCCACTCACCTGGGAGACGTTGCAGATCATCCTGCCCTATGCCGTGATCCTCGCCGCCATCGGCCTGATCGAGAGCCTTCTGACCCTGAACCTTGTGGGGGACATGACGGGTCAGCGCGGCGGCGCAAGCCAAGAGTGTATCGCGCAGGGCGTCAGCAACACTGTGACCGGCTTTTTCGGCGGCATGGGCGGCTGCGCAATGATCGGCCAGTCGATGATCAACGTGAAATCCGGCGCCCGCACGCGGGTATCGGGCGTGGCCGCGGCTTTGTTCCTGATGGCCTTCATCCTGGTCGGATCGGCCCTGATCGAGCTGATCCCGCTGGCTGCCCTCGTGGGCGTGATGTTCATGGTGGTGATCGGGACCTTCGCCTGGAACAGCCTGAAGATCCTGCGCAAGGTGCCCCTGACCGACGCTTTCGTGATCGTGCTGGTCACAGCCGTGACGGTGATGGAGGACCTCGCCGTCGCGGTGGTCGTGGGCGTCATCGTCTCCGCCCTCGCCTATGCCTGGAACAACGCGCGGCGCATCCACGCCAAGGCTTACACCACGCCCGAGGGCGCAAAGGTCTACCAGGTGCAAGGCCCGCTCTTCTTCGGCTCTTCCAGCGGGTTTATCGAGCTCTTCGATCCGGTGAGCGATCCCGGCGTGGTGATCGTGGACTTCGCGGACAGCCGCGTGGCGGACCAGTCGGCCCTGCAGGCGATCGAGGCGGTGGCCCAGAAATACGAGGCCGCCGGCAAGCAGATCCAGCTGCGCCACCTGACCCGCGATTGCCACCGCCTGCTGACCAAGGCCGGTCACCTGATCGTCGACAGTGACGACGACCCCGATTACGGCATCGCGACGAATTACGGCGTGCGGACGGGTATCCTCGGCGGTCACTGAGGCGCGGGGCCAGGGCGATCCTTCAAGGATCGCCGCCCGTCGATCCTTGAAGGATCGAGGGCTCCTAGTCGTCCGGGCGGGCCAGCTCGAACACCTCGCGCACCACGGTATAGTCGCGGTAGCCCATGCGGCTGAGCGGCTGGTACAGCTCCGCATCGAACTTACCATCCCGCAGGCAATCGTCGCGGATATGCACGCCGACGACCTCCCCGAAGACCACAAAATTCGCCTCCCCCTCGATCTGGACGATCTGGGTCATGCGGCACTCCATCGATGCTGGCGCGCCCGCGACGCGGACGCCGTCGATCTCGGTGCAGGGCGCGGCCTCCACCCCCGCGGCGGCGAACTCGTCCACCTCAGCACCTACATGGGCAGAGGAGGCGTTCATCGCGTCCTGCGCCGCCGCCTCCACCACGTTGACGCAGAAGACGCCCGTGGCGCGGATGTTGGCCACGCTGTCCTTAGTCCCCTCCTGGTCCGGTTTCACCCCGGTGGAGGCGAACATGACCTGCGGCGGCACGTAGGCCACGCCGTTGAAGAACGAATAGGGCGCCAGGTTGCACACGCCGCCCGCATCCACCGTCGAAACCCAGGCGATGGGCCGCGGCGTGATCAGCGCGTTGAAGGGGTTGTGCGGCAGGCCGTGGCCGTCTGCGGGGCGGTAGAACATCGCGTCTCTCCTGGTCGTTTGGCAAAGACGTAGCCCCATGCTAGGCGCGGGGCCAGCCAAGACCACGCCACGCCGATGTACCACCTCGCCCCCGAAGACGACGCCGACCGCTGGGAGGTCGAAGCGCTTTACGATCTGGCCTTTGCGCCGGGGCGGGAGGCTTTGTCGTCCTACCGGCTGCGGGATGACGTGCCGCCCGTGCGCGGTCTCTGCCACGTGGCGCGGGACGATCTGGGCATTCTGGCGGGGGCCATCCGCTACTGGCCGGTCCGCGTCGGCGGCGCGCCGGCGCTGCTGCTGGGTCCGGTCGCCGTGCACCCGACGCGCCAGGGGGAGGGGCTGGGCGGCGAGCTGATCGCGACGTCGCTTGCCGCTGCCACGGGTTGGGACCGGGTGCTGCTGGTCGGCGATGCGCCCTATTACAGTCGCTTTGGCTTTGCGGTGCTGCAGGGCGTCGCGATGCCGCCCCCGACCAATCCCGCCCGGATCCTGGGCCGGGCGCTGGTGCCGGGGGCTTGGGACGGCGTGGCGGGGCCGGTGAGGCGCTGGGATTGAAACGCCGCGCGCCCGTGCCGATTTAAGACGTATGGATGATGTCGTGACCCCCGCGCCGCTTGACGTGGATGCAGAGATTGACCGCCTCGCCGCCCGCTACCGGGCCGCAGGCGGGGCCGTGGTGAACATGCTCAACGGTTTGGGCAAGGCGGCCGAAGCGCAGCTCGACGCGGTGCCGGACGCCTATGCCGCCCGGGTGCAGGAGGTCACGGCCCGCGCGCTCCAGACGGCGGCGCTGGCGGCGTCGTCCTCCCGCCGCATGGTGCCGGATCAGACCGGCTGGGTGAACCAGGGCATCGGCGCCGCGATGGGCGCGGCGGGCGGCGTGGGCGGTCTGCCGTCGGCCATTGCAGAGCTGCCGGTGACGATCACCTGGCTGCTGCGCGTGATCGGCGGTGAGGCTGCGGCCCTGGGCTTCGATCCGGCGGAAGAGAACGTGCGCATCGATTGCATCCAGGTTTTCGCCTCCGCCGGCCCTCTTGGCCATGACGACGGCAGCGATCTGGCCTTCGTGTCGACCAAACTGGCCGCGAGCCGCGCGATCCCGCAGATCGTCGCCGCGGTGGCCCCGCGCCTGTCGGTGGTGCTGGGCCAAAAGCTCGCCGCGCAATCGGTGCCCGTTCTGGGGGCGATGGCCGGCGCGGCGGTGAATTACGCCTATACGCGGTATTATGCGGAGATGGCGCATATCCACTTTGCCCTGCGCCGCCTCGCGATCGACGCCGATATCGCGCCGGAGGAGGCTTTGGCGCGGCTGAAGCGCGCTTTGCCGGCGGGGTAGGGTCAGATCTTTCTGAGCCCTAACAGATCTGAAGGTTAGGACTCCTATAGAATCTCCGCCTAGCCCCAAGCAGGCCGCGGGTGGCGTGGGACACGCCGCCCATGGGGGCGGCCGGCGTGTCGGCATCCTTGCGGATGCCGATGGGCTAAGCGCGGAGACCCCTACGGCGCCGTACGGCTCCGTCACATGGCTAGCGCCGATATCTGTCTGCGTGTTCCACGCCGCCTGCACGGTTCGCTTGGGCTAAGCCGAGGCGGTGTGTGACGTCCACGCTAGGTCCCAATCGACATCGCCGCGACCGACGTGGCCTTGAGCACCGCCCAGACCTCCTGTCCCTCGGCCAGGTCCATGGCGCGGGCGGACCGCGCAGTGATCCGTGCCAGCAGGGCCATGCCGCCGGCATCGAGGGCCACCGCAGCGCCGGGGCCGTCGCCCAATTGCACCGCCCGCACCCGCGCGGGCAGGATGTTGAGCGCGCTCAGCTCCTTGGGCCGGGTGTGCGCCAGGATCACGTCCTGGGCCAGCACCCGCACGCGCACGCGCGCACCGACCGGCGCGCCGACGCCCGGCAGGTGCAGCACGTGCGGGCCGACGGCGATCGCCGCTAGCCCGTCCGCCTGGCCCGTGATCACACCGTCCAGCACCGCGCCGGCATCGCGCACGCCGACCAGCGGGACCGCCGCCGGATCGGCCAGCACCTCGCGCAGCGGCCCGGCGCGCGTCACTTGGCCCGCGTTCATCAGCACCAGGGTGTCGGCCAGGCGGGCGACCTCGTCCATCGCGTGACTGACATAGAGGATGGGCAGGCTCGCCTCCGCCTTGAGCGCCTCGAGATAGGGCAGAATCTCCGCCTTGCGGGGCGCGTCCAGTGCGGCGAGGGGCTCGTCCATCAGCAGCAGCGCCGGGCGCGCCAGCAGGGCGCGGCCCAAGGCAACGCGCTGCGCCTCCCCGCCCGACAGCGCGCCGGGGCGGCGGGCCAGCAGCGGGCCGAGGCCCAGAAGCTCGATCACCCGCGCGCGCGGGATCGCCGGGCCGCCCTGCCCAAAGCGCGCGCCGTAATCGAGGTTCGCCGCCACATCGAGATGGGGGAAAAGCCGCGCGTCCTGAAAGACATAGCCGATACGCCGCCGGTGCGGCGCAAGGAAAGTCCGCCCCTCCTGCAAAACCCGCCCGTCCAGGGTGACGCGTCCAGCGCAGCGTAAAAGGCCCGCAACGGCGTTCAGCACCGTGCTTTTGCCCGCGCCCGAACGGCCGAAGAGGGCCGTGACCCCGCCCGGCGCCGCGAACCGGGCGTCGAGGGTGAAGGCCCCCAATTCTCGGCGAAGCTGCACCTCGAGGCTCATCGCGCCATCCGGCGGGCCAGCCATTCGGAGATAAGGACCGCCGCCACCGCAACCGCGATGGCCCAGAGTGTGAGGGCCGCAGCGCGCGCCTCGCCCCCCGGCACTTGCAGGGCGTTGTAGATGGCCGAGGGCAGGGTGAGCGTCTGGCCCGGGATCGCTGCGACAAAGGTGATCGTGGCGCCGAATTCTCCCAGGGCCTTGGCAAAGCCCAGGACGGTGCCGGCCAGCACGCCCGGTGCGATCAGCGGCAGCGTCACAGTGGTGAAAACGGCCCAGGACGGCGCGCCGAGGGTGGCGGCGGCCTCCTCCAGCCCCGGGGGTGTCGCCTCGAACGCCAGGCGCATGGCGCGGACCATCAGGGGCAGGCCCATGACCATCGCCGCCAGCACTGCGCCCGTCCAATTGAAGGCGAAGACGAGGCCGAAGGCCGCCTCCAGCGTGCGGCCAACAGGCCCGGTGCGCCCAAAGGCCAGAAGCAGCAGGTAGCCGGTGACGACCGGCGGCAGCACCAGCGGCAGCAGGATCGCCGCGTTCAGCAGCCCCTTGCCCGGGAAGTCGCGGCGCGCCAGGAGCCAGGCCAGGCCCAGCGCGAGGGGCAGCGAGAGAAGCGTGGCGAGGCTCGCGACCCAGAGCGACAGGCGCAGCGCCTCCGCCGCGCCAGCATCGAGGCCCATCATTCCAGCACCTCGAACCCGGCGGCGGCGAAGGCGGGCGCGCCGCGCAGCGCCTCTAGCAGGGCCGTGCCCGCGGGGCTGAGCGCGGCGGCGGGGTAGCGGATGGGCGGGTGCGCGTCCGCAGGGATGTCGTACAGCACCTGCACACGCGGGTCCGCCGCCGCGTCGGTGGCGTAGACCACACCGAGCGGAGCCGCGCCGGTCGCGACGAAGGTGAGCGCGCCGCGGACATTCGGGGCTTCGGCCAGATGGGGGCGCAGCGCTTCCCACGCGCCGAGGGATTGCAGCCAGGCGCGGGCGTAGCTGCCGGCGGGCACCGCGTCGCGCTGACCGATGGCCAAGCGCCCGCCGCCGAGCCGCGCCAGCAGGGCGGCGGCGTCCGGGTCCGGCAGGGGCGCGCCGGTGCCGATCAGCACCAGCCGCCCCCCGAGCAGGTCGGTGCTGACCGTCACATGCCCGCCCGCGCGCAGCCAGTCCATCCAGTCGGGGCTGGCCAGGATCACCAAATCGGCGGGCGCGCCGCGGGCGATCTGCTGGGCCAGTGCGCCAGAGCCGCCGTAGGAGATGACCGCATCCGCGCCGCTTTGCGCCACAGCGTCGTCCAGCGCGCCGGCGAGGGAGGCCGCGGCAAAGATCACCGCCGGCTCCGCCCGCAGCGGCGCCGCGGCGCACAAAGCCGCGGCTACGAGGGCCAGCGCGCGTAGGTATGTGCCTAATCTGGTCATGCGGGGCGACTATCGGCGCTGGGCGCAGGCTTGCCAAGCGCAGGACTTGGGCCAAGAGGGCCGCAGCCCCCCTGTATTTACGCCGCACTGGCGTTTTTGCAGCCTGTGGATTAAATTGCGCCTATTGAAGGAGGCAGCGCCTGTGACCGCCCCGCTGATTAAGCAATTGCCGATTTCCGTTCGTGCGCGGGAAAAGTGGGACGTGCGCACCCAGTTTGGCGCGCTGTGCTGGCGCGTGGTGGACCAAAAGCTTCAGGTTCTGCTGATCACCTCGCGCGGGACGGGGCGCTGGATCATCCCCAAAGGCTGGCCGATGGATGGGCAGACCCCGGCGGATGCCGCGCTGCAGGAAGCGTGGGAAGAGGCCGGCGTGCGCGGGCGCGCGGATAGCCGGCCGCTGGGGCTTTATTCCTACACGAAGATCGTTGACGGTCTGCCGGATCTGCCCTGCGTGGCGATGGTCTATGCCGTGCGGGTCAAATCGCTGGCCAAAAGCTATCCCGAGATGGGCCAACGCAAACGCAAATGGGTGTCGCGCAAGAAGGCCTCGAGCCTCGTTGCGGAGCCGGAGCTGGCGCGCATCCTGCGTGATTTCGACCCGCGCTGAGCGCTGGCCTTTCGCCTTTCGGCCACCCATATTGCGCCCATGATCAAGTACACGCTCAAATGCGCGGACGGCCACGGCTTTGACAGCTGGTTCAAGTCGGCGGATGCCTTTGATACTTTAGCCGCGGCGGGGCACGTGACATGTCCGGAATGCGGCAGCGCGCAGGTCAGCAAGGCCGTGATGGCGCCGCAGGTCCGCGCGGCGCGCGATGCCGAAGCCAAAGCGCAGGCACTGCAGGCGATGAAAGCGCATGTAGAGCAGAACTCAGATTACGTGGGCAAAGATTTCGCCAGCCAGGCGCGGGCCATGCATCTGGGCGACGCGCCAGAGCGCAGCATCTGGGGCGAGGCAAAGCCGGCGGAGGCCAAATCCCTGATCGAGGACGGCGTGCCGGTCGTGCCGCTGCCCTTCATTCCCAAATCGAAGGCGAATTGAGCGGATGCAAGTTGTGATCACCGGCGCGAGCCGGGGCATCGGTGCGGCCCTGGCGGCGCGCTACGCCGCGCGGGGCGCGGATGTGATCGGGACGGGCCGGTCGGCGGCGGCGCAGGTCAGCCTGGACGTGACCCGGCCCGGCGATTTCTCGGCCCTGGCGGGCGCGGTGGGGGAGCGCCCGCTGGACCTGCTGGTCTGCAATGCGGGCGTCTATCTGGACAAAGGCGAAGGGCTGGAGGACGGCTACGGCGCCGACATGTGGGCGCAGACCTTCGCGGCCAATGTCACGGGCGTCTTCCTGTCGGTGCAGGCTTTGCTGCCGGCGCTGCGCGCGGGGCGGGGCAAGGTGGCGATCATCTCCTCTCAGATGGGCTCGAGCACGCAGGCCTCCGGCACCTCACTCATCTACCGGACGTCGAAGGCGGCGGCGCTGAACCTGGGGTTCAACCTCGCCTCCGCGCTGCGCCCGGACGGGATTGCGGTGGGCATCTATCATCCGGGCTGGGTGCGTACGGATATGGGCGGGGATGCGGCGGATATCTCTGTGGACGAGAGTGCGGACGGTCTGGTCGCGCGGTTCGACGCGCTGGATATGGCCCGCACGGGCTGTTTCGAGACATGGGACGGGCGGGATCATCCCCTCTGAGCGGGGGAATTTTCCGGCGCGGAAAATTGGCCTTTGGCGCCGGCGTCGCCCTGCTGCGGGCGTGGGTGCCTGCGGGTCGGGCGGCTGAGTTGTTTTTGGCCAAGTGAAGGGGCAAGGGCGGCGCGGCCTGCGCGCTCTTCCGGGCGCTTGCGCTTTGGCGGGCGGCGGCGTAGGACGTGCCGCGTTTGAACCGGCCTTGGGGGGCGCGATGCCCATTCTCGTGATGAAATTCGGCGGCACTTCCGTCGCCACGCTCGACCGGATCAAGCGGGCTGCTAAGCGGGTCGGTGTCGAGGTGGCCAAGGGCTACGACGTGATCGTCATCGTGTCGGCCATGGCGGGCAAGACGAACGAGCTGGTCGGCTGGGTGAACGAAACCTCGCCCCTCTACGATGCGCGGGAATACGACGCGGTTGTCAGCTCGGGCGAGAACGTGACCGCGGGCCTTATGGCGCTTACCTTGCAGGAGATGGACGTGCCGGCGCGGTCCTGGCAGGGCTGGCAGGTGCCGCTGCGCACGAATTCGGCCCACGCCTCCGCGCGGATCGAGGAGATCCCGACAGGCAACATCAACGCCAAGTTCGGCGAGGGGATGCGCGTCGCGGTCGTCGCGGGCTTCCAAGGGGTCAGCCCCGAGGGGCGGATCACCACGTTGGGCCGGGGCGGGTCGGACACCACCGCCGTGGCCTTTGCCGCCGCGTTTGGGGCGGAGCAGTGCGATATCTATACGGATGTCGACGGTGTCTACACCACCGACCCCCGTGTCGCCTCCAAGGCGCGCAAGCTGGACAAGATCGCGTTCGAAGAGATGCTGGAGCTGGCCTCGCTCGGCGCGAAGGTGTTGCAGACCCGCTCGGTCGAGCTGGCCATGCGCTACAAGGTGCGCCTGCGGGTGGTGAGCAGTTTCGAGGAACAATCGGACGAGGCCGGCACGCTGGTCTGCGACGAGGAGGACATCATGGAAAACAATGTCGTGGCCGGTGTGGCCTTTTCCCGGGACGAGGCGAAGATGACGCTGGTGTCGGTCGCGGACCGGCCCGGCATCGCGGCGACGATCTTTGGCGCGCTGAGCGATGCGGGCGTGCTGGTGGACATGATCGTGCAGAACATCTCCGAAGAGGGGCGGACGGATATGACGTTCTCCTGCCCGACCGATCAGGTCGCGCGGGCCGAACGCGCGATGGCTGAGGCCAAGACCGGCGGCATCATCAACTTCGCCGAGGTGATCGCGGACACGGATGTGGCCAAGGTTAGCGTGGTCGGCATCGGGATGCGCAGCCATACCGGGGTTGCGGCCAAGATGTTCCAGTGCCTGAGCGCGGAAGGCATCAACATCAAGGTCATCACCACGTCCGAGATCAAGATCAGCGTTCTGATCGACCGCAAGTATATGGAGCTTGCGGTGCAGGCCCTGCACGACGCGTTCGAGTTGGACAAAGCCGCCTAAAGACTGCGCAGCCGCTGGCGTATGTATTTCGCCGCGGAGCGGTAGTGGCTGGGGCCTGCGGCCTCGGCCCAGCGGCC
>JBCDFL010000004.1:0-43749 GCA_039178165.1 Pseudomonadota bacterium
CACTGGTGTACCAGTTGTTCCGCCAGGAGCAGTGCTGGGTAGCTATGATCGGACAGGATAATCGCTGAAGGCATCTAAGCGAGAAGCCCCCCTCAAAACAAGGTATCCCTGAGGACCGTGGTAGACCACCACGTCGATAGGCCGGAGATGTAAGTGCAGCAATGCATTCAGTTGACCGGTACTAATTGTCCGATAGGCTTGATTTGATCCAGTAGAAGCTAGACTTCTGTGATCTTGTCGAAAGCATACACATTACCTTGTGTACGTGGCTTGGATATCGCCCTTCACCGGGCGGCAAAGGGTTCTTTTGGTTTGGTGATCATAGCGCAAGCAAAACACCCAGCCCCATCCCGAACCTGGCAGTTAAGTGCTGTAGCGCCGATGGTACTGCGTCTTAAGGCGTGGGAGAGTAGGTCGTCGCCAAACCTAACGAGCCCTTTGATTGATATCTCTCTGCCCGATGTTACCTCCCCAGTACACTGACCAATCCGTGATACACTTAAGCCAGTGCGGCGCTATGTGTGCAGTATGGTGATACGGTTTGTTATCTCTCTGGCTTTGATGGCCTTTGCGCTGCCGGCGATGGCGGCGGAGGTGATCCTGTCGCGCGAAAGCCGCGGCGTTGCCATCTACATCAAAATGCCGTTCGAGGACGTCCCCGTTCTTTTCGGTCAGCCTGTCGAAGGGCTGCTGAACTACGACGGGGCCACCAGTTTTGCCGATCTGTCTCGCGGGACATTCGATCAAGCCGAGGCTTTGGCCCAAGATGTGAAGTTCACGATCAATGGGCAGGACGCGCCCTTCGCCGCCATGTCGATGATGATCCATCCCGAGGACAATCCGGTCCCTTTCCACGACCCCCTGGACGCACTTATGGCGATCTCCGTGTGTGGCGTCCCTCTCCCCGAAACGCCCCCTGCCAACGAAGATCTGGTTTGGATCGGCGGCTGGTACGCACCCGGAACGACGGATGTGACGGAGCTCACCATAACGTTCCCAGATACAGGGCGCGACGCGATGGGCGTGTCCCTCGCCTCATTCCTTGCGCGCAGCGGGTCGGCTCGATCCACCCTCTCGGTCGAAGATGGCGGAACGATCCGCGTCGAGGTCCCCCAGGGTTTCGCGCGCGTCCTTTTCGGCAATTGAGCCGACGCTGGTGGAGCCCGCGGGCTCTGTGCTAAGGCGCGATGATGGCAAAAACACTCTTCCTCACTGGCGGACGCGGCATGGTCGGTCGCAACATTCAGGCGCACCCAGCCGCCGCCCGGTGGACCATTCTCGCTCCAACCTCGGATGACCTGGACCTCACCGACGCTTCTGCCGTCCGTGCGTTTTACCGCGAGGCGCAGCCGGACGCGGTGGTACACGCGGCGGGAAAAGTGGGCGGCATCCAGGCCAACATCGCCGATCCCGTCGGCTTTCTGGACGACAATATCCAGATCGGGCGCAATGTGATCGCGGAGGCGCACAACGCGGGCGTCCCAACGTTTATCAACCTGGCCTCCACATGCATGTACCCTGCGGAGGCGGCAAACCCCTTGAGCGAAGAGCTCATCCTCACCGCACCGCTCGAGCCCACGAACGAGGGCTATGCCCTCGCCAAGATCGTTGCGACCCGCCTAACGCAGTATATAGCGGCGCAGTCCAGTGACCTGCACTACCGGACACTGATCCCGTGCAACCTCTACGGCCTGCACGACAAGTTCGATCCAAAACACTCTCACCTCGTGCCCGCGATCATCCACAAGATGCACGTCGCGCAAACGACCGGAGCGTCGGAGGTTGAGATATGGGGCGATGGGACCGCGCGGCGCGAGTTCATGTTCGCCGGCGACCTCGCCGATGCGCTCCACCGCGCCCTAGACCAGGCGGAGACCTTGCCGGACGTAATGAACATCGGCCTCGGGCACGATCATTCCATCAACGATTATTACGCCGCCGTCGCGCAGATGATGGGATGGGAGGGGTCGTTTACGCACGATCTGTCCAAGCCCGTTGGGATGAAGCAAAAACTGACGGATACGACCCGACAAACCGCGTGGGGTTGGGCGCCGCAAACCACGCTGCAGGATGGATTGCGGCAAACCCACGCGCATTATCGAGAGCAGCTATGACAGCCAGATTTCCCCTCGCCACCTCGTCCTGGGACGCAGAGGAATATCGCGCCCTCACGCGGGTGGTCGCGTCCGACATGTTCTCTATGGGGGCGGAAGTCCGCACTTTTGAAGAGCAGTTCGCGGCCTTCTTTGGCGCGAAGTTTGCCGTGATGGTGAACAGCGGATCCTCTGCCAACCTGCTGATGACGGCCGCCTTGTTCTTTACCAAGACGCCGCACCTTGCCCGGGGGGACGAGATCATCGTGCCCGCGGTCAGTTGGTCGACGACCTATTTCCCTCTGGCGCAATACGGGCTGCATCTGAAGTTCGTGGATGTGGACCGCGCCACGCTGAACTATGATTTGGACGCGCTGGCGGCGGCGGTAACAGATCGGACACGCGCGATCATGTGCGTGAACCTCTTGGGCAACCCTAACGATTTCGCCGCGATCGAGGGGATCATCGGCGGGCGCGATATCACCCTGATCGAGGACAATTGCGAAAGCATGGGCGCCACGTTCCAGGGTGAGCAATGCGGCACTTTCGGCGTTATGGGCACCTACAGCGCCTTTTTCTCTCATCATATCAGCACGATGGAGGGTGGCTTGGTCGTCACGGACGACGAAGAGCTGTACCACGTTATGCTGTCTTTGCGCGCCCACGGCTGGACGCGCAACCTGCCGAAATTCAACCATGTGACGGGGGAAAAGTCGGACGACCCGTTCGAAGAGAGTTTCCGCTTCGTCCTGCCCGGCTACAACCTTCGCCCGCTGGAGATGTCGGGCGCCCTCGGTCAGGCGCAGTTGAAGAAATTGCCGGGTCTAATCACTGGGCGCCGGGCCAATGGCGCCCTGGTGCAAGAGGCGCTGACCGATCATCCGCTGTTCACGATCCAGAAGGAGATTGGGGAAAGTTCCTGGTTCGGGTTCAGCCTTGTCCTGCGCGAAGACGCGGGGATGGATCGGTCCGCGTTGGTGCAGAAATTGCAGGCCGCTGGCTTCGAATGCCGCCCGATCGTGGCGGGGAATTTCACGAAGAACGAAGTGATGAGGCACATCGATCATTCGATCCACGGCAACCTGCCAAATGCCGATTACATCGACCGCAACGGTCTGTTCGTCGGCAACCATCACTATCCGATCCCCGAGGCTGTCGCGGCCCTCAAGGCGATCTGACATCCGTCATTAAAATGTCACGCGCGGCCCTTGCAGTCCCGTGCGACTCGGAATAGCAAGCCCATGTTGGCGCGGGATGGAGCAGCCCGGTAGCTCGTCAGGCTCATAACCTGAAGGTCGTAGGTTCAAATCCTACTCCCGCAACCAACGCTAAAATGGCCGCCCTCCGGGGCGGCTTTTTCGTATCGGGAGGTCCCTATGGCCCGCATCGTTTTGTCATCCGATCACAGCGCGCTGGAGATGCGCGCAACCATTGCGGTGCATCTGCAAGCGGCCGGACACGATGTCACCGACATCGGTCCGCAGACTGATGCGAGCACCGACTATCCCGACCACGGCGCCGCGGCGGCCCGGCATGTCGCGGCGGGGAACAGTGATCTGGGCATCATCCTGTGCGGGACGGGCCAGGGCATCATGATGGCGGCGAATAAAGTGCCGGGGATCCGGTGCGGTGTCTGCGCCGACACGTTCTCTGCCCAGATGATCCGGGCGCATAACGATGCGAACATGCTGGCCCTCGGCGCCCGGGTGATCGGGCCCAGCCTGGCGCTGGCTATCGTTGACGCGTTTCTGGGCGCGACGTTCGAAGGCGGGCGGCACGCGAACCGAGTGGCGAAGATCACCGCGCTCGAGGGCTAAACCGCCCCACCGACCTTGACTTATACCCGCGCGGGCGATGTATCTGCGCCGACGCAAAACCCCGCCGAAAGGGACCTTTTTATGCACGCCTATCGCACCCAAACCTGCGCCGAACTGAACGCGGATCATGTCGGCCAGACTGTCCGGCTGGCAGGCTGGGTGCACCGGGTGCGCGACCATGGCGGCGTGCTGTTCATCGACCTGCGCGACCATTTCGGGATGACGCAAGTGCTGTGCGACCCGGACAGTCCGGTCTTTGCCGATGTGGAAATGGTCCGCTCCGAATGGTGCATCCGCATCGACGGTGAAGTGAAGGCCCGCGACGAAAGCCTGGTGAATCCCAAGATCCCGACGGGCGAGATCGAGGTCTTCATTCGCGATCTTGAGGTGCTGGGCCAGGCCGCCGAGCTGCCGCTGATGGTTTTCGGCGATCAAGAATATCCCGAAGAAACCCGCCTGCGCTATCGCTACCTCGACCTGCGGCGCGAGAAGATGCAGCGCAACATGACGCTGCGCTCGGACGTGGTGGCCTCCATCCGCAAGCGGATGTGGGACAAGGGCTTCCGGGAGTACCAGACGCCGATCATCACGGCCTCCAGCCCCGAAGGCGCGCGCGACTTCCTGGTGCCCAGCCGCCTGCATCCGGGCAAATTCTACGCGCTGCCGCAGGCGCCGCAGCAGTTCAAACAGCTGCTGATGGTGTCGGGCTTCGACAAGTATTTCCAGATCGCGCCCTGTTTCCGCGATGAAGACCCGCGCGCGGACCGCTCGCCCACGGACTTCTACCAGCTGGACATGGAGATGAGCTTTGTCACCCAGCAGGACGTCTTCGACACGATCAGCCCGGTGATTGCGGGCGTGTTCGAGGAGTTCGGCGGCGGCAAGGTCGTCGATGCGCCCGAGTCGTGGGAACAGATCAGCTACCGCGATGCGGCACTGATGTACGGCACCGACAAGCCCGACCTGCGCAATCCGATCAAGATGCAGGTGGTGAGCGAGCATTTCGCCGGCTCCGGCTTTGCGATCTTCGCCAAGCTGCTGGAGCAAGAGGGCACGCAGATCCGCGCGATCCCGGCGCCGGGTGGCGGCAGCCGCAAGTTCTGCGACCGGATGGATAAATTCGCCCGCGCCGAAGGGCTGCCCGGCATGGGCTATATTTTCTGGCGTGATCAGGGCGAGGGAATGGAGGCGGCCGGCCCGCTGGCCAAGAATATCGGCCCCGAACGGACCGAAGCGATCCGTCAACAGCTGGGCCTGGGCGTCGGGGACGCGGCTTTCTTCCTGGGCGGCAAGCCCAAGACGTTCGAGGCCGTGGCCGGCAAGGCCCGCGTGACCATCGGGAACGAGTTGGGCCTGACGGACGAGAACCGCTTTGCCTTCGCCTGGATCGTTGATTTTCCGATCTACGAGGCGGACGAGGAAACTGGAAAGATCGACTTTGAGCATAACCCGTTTTCCATGCCGCAGGGCGGGATGGCAGCGCTGGAGGGCGATCCGCTTGCCGTCAAAGGCTTCCAATACGACCTGGCGTGCAACGGCTACGAGCTGGTCAGCGGCGCGATCCGGAACCACAAGCCGGAGATCATGTTCAAGGCCTTCGAGATTGCCGGCTACGGCGCGGAGGAGGTGACCAAACGCTTCGGCGGCATGGTAAACGCCTTCCAATACGGCGCGCCGCCGCACGGGGGCTGCGCGGCGGGCATCGACCGAATCGTGATGCTGCTGGCCGAAGAGCAGAACATCCGCGAGGTGATCCTCTTCCCCATGAACCAGCGGGCAGAGGACCTGATGATGGCCGCGCCGTCCGAGCCGCTGCCGGACCAGTTGATGGAGCTGAACCTGCGCGTGATCCCGCAGGACTAAGCGAGCCTTCGCTGCATCTGCACAATTTGCAACGGCGCGCCGGTGAAATGGCGCGGCGCTTTTGCTATGTAGGTGGGAAAGGAGAGTGACGTGCGCTTCGATCCTCACTTCGCGGATATGCGGTTCGGGTTTGGCCTGTCGCCCAGTGTTGCGCCGCCTGTAGACGCGGCGGCGCTGCTGGACGGGCTGCACGCGCCAGATGAGATCGCGCAGCGTTTCCCGGTCGAGCCTTACCAACTTTTCCAGGCGCGCATGGTCGAAAGCCAGCGTCTGATGAAGCAGATCCGTAAGACCCGCGGCACACCGGAAAACGAAATTCCGACCAAGGCGCGGCGCTTGGTGCAAAAGGACGCCCGGCAAGCGATGCGCCAGTGGTTGGTGCAGTCGATGTTGCGCCGTGCCTACACGCCGGACGGGTTTCGGGAGCGTTTGGTCGCCTTTTGGGCCGATCATTTTGCCGCGCGCGGCAAGGCTGGCGTGATGCGGCGTGCGACCTCCCCCTATATCGAGGATGCGATCCGCCCCTTCGTCGCGGGCCGGTTTTCCGATCTTCTGCAAAGCGCGGTCATGCACCCGCTGATGCTACACTATCTGGATCAGGACCGCTCCGTCGGGCCAAACTCGAAGCGCGGAAAGGTCTCGAACGGGCGGCGGGGGCTGAACGAAAACCTCGCGCGCGAAGTGCTGGAGCTGCACACGCTCGGGGTCGGCAGCGCCTACACCCAGGACGATGTGCGGCAACTGGCGGAGCTTTTCACTGGCATGTCCTCGAAGGCGCCCCGCGGTTTCAAGTTCCGCAAGGACTTCGTTGAGCCGGGCAGTGAGACGGTGCTCGGCATTACATATGACGACGCGCTGAAGCCTGCGCCGATCCGCGCGGCGCTTGAGGATTTGTCGGTTCATCCCGATACCGCGCGCCACCTTGCGCGCAAACTGGCGGTGCACTTCGTCTCCGACCAGCCGCCGCGAGATCTGGTGGACCATATGACCGCCCGCTACCGCGAGACGGACGGGGATATGACCTCAGTCTACGCCGCGCTGCTCGAGCATCCGGCGGCGTGGCAGAGGGAGGGCGCGAACATGAAGACTCCGGCGGAGTTCGTGGGTTCGGCCCTGCGCGCATTGGCGCCGAATCCTGGCCCCTTGCAGGCGTTGAAAGAGCGGCAGGTTCAAAACCTGTTCTTCACCCCGATGGCCGTGATGGGGCAGGCTTGGCAGCGCTTCGACGGGCCCGATGGCTGGCCAGAGGAAGATGACGCCTGGGTAACCCCCGCGGGCGTGGTGGGCCGAGTGCAATGGGCCATGGGCGCACCCCGCCAGATGTTGGAGACCCTTCCCGACCCGCGTGCCTTCGTGGATACGGCGCTTGGCCCGTACGCGGCGGAC
This sequence comes from Pseudomonadota bacterium, assembly GCA_039178165.1. GTDB lineage: Bacteria > Pseudomonadota > Alphaproteobacteria > Rhodobacterales > Rhodobacteraceae > JBCBCP01. The sequence goes on from JBCDFL010000004.1 coordinate 7,160, forward strand.
GAGGTGCGATTTGCTGCCGGCGCCGCCGAAAGTGTGCCCGAGGCGATTGGCATCGTGTTGATGTCCCCGGCCTTTCAGCGGCGATAGGAGGGAACGGATGGAACTGACCCGCAGATCGCTTTTGGCCCTCGGCTGCTCTGCCGCCGCCAGCCCGCTCATCACGCCTGTGGCGCTTGCCGCAGCGCCGTGGGATACGCGGCTTGTGGTGATCATCCTGCGCGGCGGGATGGACGGCCTGGACGTCGTGCAGCCCTACGGCGATCCTGATTTCAGCGCGTTGCGGCGCACGCTCAGCCAGGGGCCATCCGATGGCGCTATCGACCTCGACGGGTTTTTCGCGATGCACCAGGCGCTGGCCGATCTGGCGCCCATGTGGCGGAGGGGCGATCTGGCCTTTGCGCATGCGGTGTCGACCCCCTACCGCGACAAGCGCAGTCACTTCGACGGTCAGGACATGCTCGAGGCGGGGACCGAACACGTAGGCGGCGGCGTCCGCGATGGTTGGCTGAACCGGCTTCTGCAAGTCGTGCCTGGCGCCGCGGCGGAGACGGCCTATGCCATCGGGCTCGATTCGCTGCCCGTCCTGGCGGGGCCGGCGCCGGTGTCCAATTGGTCCCCCCAGGCCGACCTGACGATCAGCCCGCAGGCGATGAGCTTGTTGGAGCTCGTCTCCGAACGCGACCCGGCCCTGCACGCTGCGCTGGCCGAGGCGCAGATGCTGGACGAAGATACGGGCATGCAGGGTGCGAGTCTGCAAAAGCAGATGAACACGATCCGTCAGGGCGCGGCCGGGCATATCAAGATTGCCGATTTCGCGGCCAAGCGCCTGCGGGGCGCGGCGCGGATCGCGGCCTTTTCGCTGAACGGCTGGGACACGCATCGCGGGCAGGCTCGCGGGCTAAGCACGGCGCTAGGCCGGCTGTCGCAAACGCTTTTGACGCTGGAGGCCGGGCTGGGGCCGCAGGTGTGGGGCAAGACGGCGGTGGTCGCGATGACGGAATTCGGCCGCACCGCGCGGGAAAACGGGACCCGCGGTACGGATCACGGCACTGGTGGCGCGATGGTTATGGCCGGCGGCGCGGTGCGCGGTGGCAAGGTCTACGGCACATGGCCCGGGCTGGCCGAGGCAGACCTGTTCCAGCGGCGTGACGTCATGCCAACGCGTGACGTGCGCGCCTTTGCCGGTTGGATAATGCGCGCGGCGACGGGGCTCGACGCCTCCGTTTTAGAGGGCACGGTGTTTCCCGGGATGGATTTGGGAACGGACCCGGGGCTGATGCCCTGAGGCTTGGCCTTCCCTGCGGCGGCGCCTAGTCTGCCGCGCATGACAACGATCAATCCCCTTGGCGATCCTGTCCCCGGCTGGACGCCGCCGCCGCGCCCCGACGGTGGCCCGCTGACCGGGCGCCGCGTGCGGCTCGAGGCGCTCGACCCTGACCGGCACGCCGCGCTGCTGTTTCGGGCGTATCAGGGCAGCGATGCGGTGTGGGATTATCTGCCTTACGGGCCATTTTCCTCGGCGGCGCAGTACCATCGCTGGGTGCGGGACATGGCCGGCCAACCCGACCCGCTGTTCTACGCCGTGCGCAATTTGGGCAGCGATGCATATGAGGGGGTCCTTAGCTTGCTGCGCATCAACCCGGAGGCAGGCTCGATCGAAGTGGGGCATATCAACTTCAGCCCCGCCCTTCAGCGCACGGTCGCAGCGACCGAGGCGCTGTACCTGACCATGGCCTGGGCGTTCGAGGCGGGATACCGGCGGTTCGAGTGGAAGTGCAACGCGCTGAACCTGCCGTCGCGCCGCGCGGCGCAGCGGTTGGGGCTCAGCTACGAGGGTGTGTTTCGGCAGGCCACCATCTCAAAAGGGCGCAACCGGGATACGGCCTGGTTCGCTGCAATCGACGCGGAGTGGCCGGCCTTGCAGGAGGCGTATCGTGTTTGGCTGGACCCCGGCAATTTCGACGGCGCAGGCCAGCAGATCGAACGCTTGTCCGACCTCACCCGCCTGGTGCGCGTGGCGAGTGATCCGGCGCTCTGACCGCTAAATCGCGATCCGGTGGTTGAGCCTGTCGGCGACCATTCCCGACAGAACAGCCGCCTCCGATGCTCCCGCCTCGCCGGAGGCGCGTTTGGCCGCTAGCGCCAGCGCTGCCGTTTCCAGCGGTGCGTCCCGGGCGCTGCGCGCCACGCCGGTCAAGAACTGCGCCACGTAGTCCAGCGCGTGCGGCGTTTCGGCGTCGATCAACACATTGGCGACGTGCGCCAGATCGTCCTGGAAGGCGAGCGGGTCGGGTTGCACTTCCTCCGTCGGGACAGGCCGCGGCCCGCCGGGCTGACGATTGCTCGGCAGGCGGCTGAGCAGCGCATCCTGAAATACGGCGAGTGACGTGACGGGCTTCGGCAGAAAGCCGTCCGCGCCCGCCTTTTGCGCCGCGTCCGCGCCGCCGGGATCGCCCGAACTGACCAGGATGATGTCTGGCCGGGTGGAGGCCCGGTCCGCATTGGTGATCAGGTCCAGCCCACAGCCGTCCGGCAGGCCGATATCCACGATCAGCGCGGACGGGCGGTAGACCCGCAAATGGCGCCGCGCGGCTTTGAGGCTGTCGGCGCGCCTGATCCGGGCACCAGACCGGAGGCACAGAAGCCGCAGCGCCTCGCACGCGAACCGGCTGTCTTCGACGACCAGAACGGTCAAGCCCAGCAAGGGGCGCGCCGCCGTCGGCCTCGGGATGTTGGGTTCAAACGGGTCGCTGTCCATCGGGGCCTCCACCTCCAATTTTCCACAGCCTAGGCCGGTGAATGCTAATGGACGGTTAACGCCCGCGCCGAATCCTTGCCCTTCGCGCACCCGGCCCCCATAACCTCTGCAACTTTCCGCATCTCAAAGGAGTGCCCGCCATGATCGGTCGCCTGAACCACGTTGCCATCGCCGTTCCCGACCTGGAGGCTGCCTCGGCCCAGTATCGCGACGCGCTGGGCGCCAAGGTGAACCCGCCCCAGGACGAGCCCGACCACGGCGTCACGGTCGTCTTCATCGAGCTGCCGAACACCAAGATCGAACTGCTTTATCCGCTGGGCGATAACTCCCCCATCGCAGGCTTTCTGGAGAAGAACCCGTCGGGCGGCATCCACCATGTCTGCTACGAGGTCGACGACATCATCGCGGCGCGCGACCACCTGAAAGCCACCGGCCTGCGCGTGTTGGGCAACGGTGAGCCGAAGATCGGCGCGCACGGCAAGCCGGTCCTGTTCCTGCATCCCAAAGATATGAACGGCACCCTGACGGAGCTGGAGCAGGTCTGATGGGCATCACCTCTGCGATTGTCCTCTTCGCAGTCATCTGGTTCCTGACCTTCCTGGTCGTGCTGCCGTTCCGGATCGAGACGCAGGGCGACCGCGGCGATATCGTCCCCGGCACCCATGCCGGCGCGCCGGAACACCATCACCTGGGGCGCAAGGCTTGGATCACGACCGGCATCAGCTTTGTGCTGTGGGCCATTATCTCGGGCATCATCCTGTCCGGTGCAATCAGTGTCAGAGACTTCGACTGGTTCGACCGAATGGGGCCGTCATCGTCAAGCGATGGAACAGATGGGTAAACGTCGCCGCCCCGATGATCGGGATGGCTAGGTTTACCAGTGGCACGGTCAGCGGGATTGCCATCAGAATGCCCGCCAGCCAGACCGTGCCGGAATGGCTGCGGCGCAGGCGCTTTGCCTCCGCCCGGCCCACGTGCCGGATGGCGGCGAGCGTGAAATATTCCCGCCCCAGAAGATAACCATTGAGCGCCCAGAAGACCAAAACCGGGCCGAACGGGATAAACGCCAAAAAGACATAGGCGAAGAGCGCCGCGATATTTGCGGCGATGATGACCCCCAGGAAGTTCACCGTGTCCCTCAACTGATCCCAGAAGGGCACGGTTTGGGCGCGCGGCAGGTGGGGGTAGTGCACGTCCTCCACCGCCTCTGCCACCGTGTCGAGGAACATCGACGTGATCGCCGATGCGACCGGCACCATCAGAACGATGGACAGGACCAGCATCACCAGAACGCCGCCGACGCTGAGGATATCGTCCAGCCACGTGATCTCGCCAATCAGGGGCGCCTCGACGCTGTCGGCGGTTAACCAATCGATAAAAGCCAGAAGCCCCGCCGTCGCCCCGACCAGCAAGGCCACGGTCAGAGCAATCCCCAGCAGCAGCACTTTGCGAAAGCGGGGATCCCCGATCTGTCCAAGTGCGGCAAAGAAGCTGGACAGGATCACAAATGCCACTCCGTGATCGCGGCGACATCCGGGCGGGGCCGCTCCGGCGGGGCGGAGGTTTCGGTCCCGATATGCACAAAGCCCGCGATGCGCTCGTTCGGCGCAAGGCCCAAACGCTCCATGAAGCCGCGGTCGTGGCTGGGCCAGCCGCTCAGCCAGTTGGCGCCCCAGCCCGCGGCCAGCGCCGCGTTCAGCAAGGCCAGGCACACGCCCCCCACGGCGTAGGTCTGTTCCACCGCGGGGATCTTCGCGCTTTCCTTTTGCACTTCGATCACGGCGACGGTGCAGACGCCCATATCGAATTGCTGGCGGCCCTTGGCGATGTCTTCGGGCGGTTTGCCCAAGGCGGCGCCCGCGGCTTCGACGTGATCTGCTAGGGCCTGCATCTGCCCCGCGCCGTACACGACGAAGCGCCAGGGTTCCAACTTGCCGTGGTCCGGGCTCCGCGAGGCGGCGGTCAGCAGCTGCTGCAACGCCGCGCGGTCCGGTCCCGGCGCCTTGAGCGTCTTGGCGGGGCGAGAGCGGCGGGTCAGCAGGAAGTCGAGGGCGGCAGGATTGGGTGCGGGCATATGTTACGCCTTTTTACATGAGTGGGTCACATGTCGTGGCGCCATGCTGCGACGTCAAGGGATCAGAGCGCGAGCTCTTCGGCCATCCGGTCGATTTCGGACCGGAGGAACGCGTCGAACCGGGCGGAGGGTTGTCGGATGTCGAAGGCGTTTCCGAACGGGTCGGGCGCGTGGATATCCACCCCTGCCAGTGCCGCGATGGCGGCGTGGGCACAGAATGGCACGTAGGTCTCAGAATACCCGCCCTCGTGCACGAGCACCAGCCTACCACCGCACAGTCGCTCCGCCAGGGCTTTGATGCGGCGCGTCATCTCTGCAAATGTTTCCTGGGTCGCGAGCATCCGCGCCAGCGGGTCGATGGCGGAGGCGTCGAAGCCGCACGCGACGATGATCAAGTCCGGCCCAAACGCCTCGATCGCGGGGATCGCCACGCGGTCGATGGCATGCAGGTAGGCGGTATGTCCCGCGCCTGCGGGCAGAGGCAGATTGATGTTGTACCCCTCCCCCGGGCCCTTGCCCCGGTGCGTGATCTCGCCTGTGTCGAGGGGGTAGTTGCCCTCCTGGTGGAAGGAAATCGCGAGCACGTCGTCCCGGTCGTAGTAAATTGCCTCGGTCCCGTTGCCGTGGTGCACGTCCCAGTCCAGCACGGCGACCTTCAGGTCGGGGCGTGTCGCCTGCGCCGCCTCGATCGCGATGGCGATGTTGGCCAGCAGGCAAAACCCGTTAGGGAAATCGGGCAGGCAATGGTGCCCCGGCGGGCGCGACAGAGCGTAGGCGTTTGTCTGCGTGCCGCTCAGCACCGCCTCCACCGCCGCGACGCTTAGGCCGGCAGACAAAGCCGCGACCTCGTACCCGCCCTGGGCAAATGGGGTGCGCCGGCCCAGCTCTCCGCCACCTGAATCGGACAGCCGCTTGAACTCGTCTAGGTAATGGGCCGGGTGCACGCGGTCCAATTGGGCCCGCGTCGCCTCCGGCGCCGACGACACGTCGAGCGCATCCATAAGACCCGTGACCTGCATCAGGTTGACCAGGCGGCGCTTCGTCTCCGGGCTTTCGGGCAGACCGCCCGCGGCAAGTGGTTGCACCAGCCCGCCGATGGGAAGGGTAAAGGCGTAATTCCCACCCGCATGCCACATAGTGCGCTCGTCGTGATAGAACCCGGTCGTCATGGCAGCGCCTCCCCGTATGGCGCCAGTCAACCGGATTTGCCGAGAAGGCGCAACAGGTTGGCACGCGTCCGTGGCAACCGCGCGTGCAAAGCCCCGCTTGCGCCGCGCCTGCGGTCTATGCGGCGCCACGTCCGCGCGCTAGGCTGCGTAAAAGAGCAGAAATCATGGTGATCTCATGGATTGGACACGGCGCAATGTGCTGGCGGCGTTTGGGGCGGCGGCTTTGGCGGGGTGCGATGCGGGCGGGATAACGGCGCCGGCGGCGGCCCCCGGCGGGTTGCCGCCCGACCTGCGACCCCAGCCCAATGCGGCCTACGATGCTTGGGTCGCGGCCTTCCGCACGCGGGCCGTTGGGCAGAGGATCAGCGAGGCGACCCTGCGCGCGGGCTTCCGCGGCACCGGCTACCTGCCCGGGGTCGTGCGCCGCGACCGCAGCCAGACGGAGTTCACCCGCACGCTCGAAGACTACCTCTCCATCGCCGCCTCCGACGAGCGAGTCTCAAAAGGCCGTGCGGCCCTGGCGCGGCACCGCAGCACGCTGAACGCGGTCGAGGCGCGCTATGGCGTGCCGCCTGAGATCGTGACGGCGATCTGGGGGCTGGAGAGTATGTACGGGGAGCGGCGCGGCAATGTGCCCGTGATCTCTGCGACCTCCACGCTGGCCTTTGACGGGCGGCGCGGCGCGTTCTTCGAACGGCAGTTGGTCGCGGCGCTGAAAATCCTGCAATCGGGTGATGTGGCCCCGCAGAACCTCGTCGGCTCTTGGGCCGGCGCGATGGGGCACACGCAGTTCATCCCGACCAGCTACCAGTCCTTTGCGGTTGATTTCACCGGCGACGGGCGGCGCGATATCTGGAGCAACGATCCCTCGGACTCCCTTGGCTCCACAGCCGCCTACCTCAGCCGCAATGGCTGGAGCCGGGGGGTGCGCTGGGGCCAAGAAGGCGCCGGGCCTGGCCGCAGCCTGACGCCGCAACCGGGCGGGCCGAGCTTCAGCGTCACGTCCAACTTCAACGTCATCAAGCGCTACAACAACTCCGACAGCTACGCGATTGGCGTTGGCCATCTCGCGGACCGCATCGCGGGGGGCGGTCCCCTGCGCGCGTCGTTCCCGCCGGACCGCTTCGGCCTGACCAAGGACGACCGCATCGCCCTGCAACGCGGGCTGAGCCGCGCAGGCTTCGATGCGGGCAAGCCGGATGGGATCATCGGGTCCGGCACCCGCAGCGCCATCGAGGCCTATCAGCGGGCCAATGGGCTGGCTGTGACGGGGAATCCGTCGCGGGAGTTGCTTCAGCGTCTGGGGTAGTTGCAGTGGGGAGCCCCTTTCCCTAAAGAACCGGTTTGAAACGAGCCTCAAGGCTGAAACACCTTCTCCGTGGACTATCTCGTGCCGCGCGTAAACCTGGGTGCGTGGGTATCCCGTGATGGCTCTGCTCCTAAGGCTGTGCCATTGGGCAGCGTGCCTAGGGTCTTTCCCTAGCCGGTGCTGCTAAGCGGTTTCCCGAGGGCCCAATTTCGGCTGCAATCCAACTCTCAAGAAGTGATGATGGGCTCCACGGCTTCACGCAATATTTCGACGAGTTCCGGGTCCATAAATCGATAATCGTCCGGGATATCCAAAACATGGACGTCTTTGTAATGAAGCTCGCCGCGGAAATCGCCGCGCAGTCTGGAGAGGTGCTTGCCCTCCATCACGCAAATGACATCGGCCCACCGAATATCCTGGACCGTGATTTGCCGTCTTGCCTTTCGGCTCGTTCCTGCGGAGCGGGCTGACACACCCTCAACCTGCCGGAATACCTTTTCGGCTGTCGGGCTCCGCCACTTGTTCATGCTGCAGACAAACAGGATATTCATAGGTTTCGACCTAACGGCCATTCGGCGCCAGAGATTGAAACCCGTGCGGATAACGCGCGCTTCGCGTGTCGCGCCGGACCTAAAGCAACGAGAGTTGGCACCCTGTAGGTCTACCCGCCCACCATTCCGACAATCTCGTAGGTTTTGGCAAGGATCGGGGCCGTGATCTCGCGGGCCTGTTCGGCGCCGTGGGTGAGGATGCGGTCGATCTGGGCCGGATCGTCCATCAGGCGGGACATCTCTGCGCTGATCGGGGACAGCTTTTCCACCGCCAGCTCGGCCAGGGCCGGTTTGAACGTGCCGAACTGGGCGCCGCCGTATTCGGTAAGCACCTGATCGACGGTCATATCCGCCAGGGCGGCGTAGACGTTGACGAGGTTGCGGGCCTCGGGGCGGTCCTCCAGCCCCTTGGCCTCAGACGGCAGAGCGTCGGGGTCGGTCTTGGCCTTGCGGATCTTCTTGGCGATGGTGTCGGCGTCGTCGGTCATGTTGATGCGGGAGGCATCGGACGGGTCGGACTTGGACATCTTCTTGGACCCGTCGCGCAGGGACATGACGCGGGTGGCGGCGCCTTCGATCACCGGTTCGGTCAGCGGGAAGAAGTCGACGCCGTAATCGTGATTGAACTTAGTGGCGATATCGCGCGTCAGCTCGAGGTGCTGTTTCTGATCCTCGCCCACGGGCACGTGGGTCGCGTGGTAGATCAGGATGTCGGCCGCCATTAGTGCGGGATAGGCGAAGAGGCCCAGAGAGGCCGCTTCGGCGTTCTTGCCGGCCTTGTCCTTCCATTGGGTCATGCGGCCCATCCAGCCCATCCGCGCCACGCAGTTGAAGATCCAGGCCAGCTGCGCGTGTTCGGGCACCTGGCTTTGGTTGACCAGGATGGATTTCTGCGGGTCGAGGCCGGAGGCGATGTAGCCCGCGGCCAGCTCGCGCGTGTTGTGGCGCAGGTCCGCGGGGTCCTGCCAGACGGTGATGGCGTGCAGGTCGACCATGCCAAAGACGGTTTGGAACGTGCCCTCGTCCTGCATCGCCACAGAGCGGCGGATCATCCCGAGGTAATTTCCCAGGGTCAGCCCCCCCGACGGTTGGATGCCGGAGAAGACGCGGGGGGTGAAAGTGGTCTCTGACATGGGGGCCTCTGGGCTTTTGTGCGGGGCCGGAGTACCCACGGGGCAGTGAGGCGTCAAGGAGGCCGCGATGCACCCGCCCGAGCAGTCCCCCGTCAACCCGATGCCCCCCATCGTGTGGGTCCTGTTCCTGGCCGTGGCCGTGCCCGAGCTGGTCTTTTCCATGGGCGAGGCAGGGCTTGTCGGCGGGCCGGAGGCGATTGGATGGCGCCTGGCGGCGGCGCGGGAATATGGCTTTGTCGGGCCGGTTTTCGACCAGATGCTGTCGCTGTGGATCTTCCCGTGGGAGCATGTGCTGCGCTTCGTGAGCTATCCCTTCATCCACCAGGGCTTTACCGGGACGCTCTTTGGCGCGGTGCTGCTGCTGGCGCTGGGCAAGCTGGTGGGCGAGGTGATGGGGCAGCTGGCGGTCGCGGTGGTCTTTGTCTTTTCGGGGATTGTCGGGGCCTTGGCCTTTGGGCTGCTCACGGATCAGACGCTGCTGATTGGTGCTTTTCCGCCGGTCTATGGCCTGATCGGGTGCTACACGTTCGTGATGTGGCACCGGCTGGAGCGGATGGGCGAGGGGCCGGCGCGGGCCTTTGGGCTGATCGGGCTGCTGATGGTGATCCAGATCGGGTTTTCGATGTTTTCGGGGTCGTTGGAGTGGGTGGCGGATCTGGCCGGGTTCCTGTGCGGTCTGGGGCTGTCGCTGGTCGTGGTGCCCGGAGGGCTGGCGCGGCTGAGGCGGTTGGTGCAGAGGCGGTAGGGTGTTGTTGAATTTGAACCCTCTTACAGTTTGACATTGCCGCGCAGCCCCGAGCCTGCCGCGCGGGTGGCGTGGAACACGCTAGCCGCAGGGGGGCGGCAGGCGTGTCGACATCCTGCGGATGTCTGTAGGGCTGAGCGCATAGACTTCGTTTGGGACCGGAGTGCTAAATAAACTGCAAAGGGCCGTGCTCAAGCGGTCCGCGCGGGCGGCGTGGAACACGCAGACCGCAGGGGGGCGGCCTGCGTGTCGGCCTCCTTGCGGAGGCCTTGGTGCTAAGCACTAACGCCGCCGAAACGCGGCGCGCAGTTCGGGCAAGCTCACAGCACCGATGAGTTGCCCGAGAAGGCCGAAGCTCAGCATGCCCGTCAGCACCAGGATCGCGAGGCCCAGATAGCGCAGGCCGGGCATGCCCAGCACGGGTCCCAGCAGCAGCATGATGAGCCACAGCACGCCGCCCATCAGCAGCGCGGCCAGGACCAGGCGGGGCAGGCGGCGGCGGAGTTGGGCGTCAAAGCGGGCGGCCTGGCCCATGTTCCGCGTGCCGATCCACAGAAGACCCAGCATCGCCCAGCCCGCGAGCGTCGCCGCCAGCGCGGGGGCCAGCCAGCCTATCGTGGGCGCGAGGCCGATGGCGACCGCCGCGTTCAGCACCATGGCGACGAGGGCATAGTAGAACGGCCGCTTCGTGTCCCCGCGCGCGAAATAAAGCGGCTGAACCACCTTTTGTAGCACAAAGGCCGGCAGGCCGATCCCGTAAACGGCGACGGCGGCCGCGATGGCGGCCACATCGTCGGCGCCGGTCTCCCCCCGGCCAAAGAGGACACTCACCAGCGGCAGCGGCACGACCACGAGCGCCACGGCAGAGGGCAGGGTGAGGGCCATTGACGCCTCCGCCGCGCGGCTGAGGGCGGTCTGGGCGCCGCTGTCATCCTGCGCGGCGAGGCGGCGGGCGAGGGCGGGCAGAAGCACGATCCCGATGGCCACGCCCACGACGCCCAGTGGCAGCTGATAGAGCCGGTCCGCGGCGAAAAGCCAGCTGACCGCATTGTCAAAGCGCGAGGCGACCAATTGGCCGACGACGAGGTTGATCTGCATGACCCCCGTGGCCAGCGCGGCGGGCACGGCGGTGCGCAGAAGCTGCCCCATCTCGGGCGAGGGGCGGGGCAGGCGGGGGAGTAGTCGAAAGCCCGCCCGCGCCGCCGCGCCCCAGGTCAGGGCCAGTTGCGCCACGCCCGCCACGGGGATGGTCCAAACCAGCCAGGTGATCGCCGCTCCGCCCGTGGCCCAGGCGAGCGTTATCGCGGCGATGACCAGAATGTTCAGCAGGACCGGCGCCGCAGCGGCGGCGGCAAAGCGGCCCGCGGCGTTCAGCACGCCGGAAAAGAGCGCGGAAAGCGACATGAAGAAGATGTAGGGAAAGACGATGCGCCCAAACTCGGTCGTCAGCTCGAACCGCTGGGCATCGAACCCGCCCGCTGTTGCCCAGACGAGCGCCGGCATGAACACTATGGCCAGACCCGTCAGCGCCAGTGTCACCAGCGCCAGCCAGGACAGCGCCTGGACCCCGAACGCGACGGGGTCGTCCCCAGCCTCGAGCCGTTTGGAGAACATGGGCACGAAGGCCGCGTTAAACGCCCCTTCGGCAAAGAAGCGGCGGAACATGTTGGGCAGGCGGAACGCGGCGACGAAAGCGTCCATCAGCGGGCCAGGGCCAACGAGGCCAAGGATCATCACCTCGCGCACGAACCCGAGGATGCGGCTGGCCAGGGTCCAGACGCCGACGGTCAGAAAGCCGGACAAAAGTCGGATGGGTTTCAACGCGTATGCCTCGTTTTTCGTTGGCTTAGACCGGAGGCGCCGCCGCTTACAAGACGCGCGGCGCAGCGCCTTATTGATCTTCATAGGACAGCTTTGCGTCAGAGCGCGTGCAGATTTCCGGCATGACGTGCGCGAACCGGCAAAGACGTCCCGCTGCGGTCAGGAAATCCTGACCGAATAAAGCCCCCCGCCTGCGCATTGACCCTTCAGACAGCGACGACAGGAGGCCGATATGGCATCGCGCAAAGCCTTGATGGATATCGAACGGAACCCGCGCCTGAAGGCGGCGTGGATGGCGTATCTAGAAAAACAGGGCCTCGACCGGGCGTTTGAATTTGCAACGCAGCCCAATGTCTCTGTCAGCTATTTCTGCAAGAATTTCATGCTGCACATGACCCAGCGCGAGGCGCGGGTCTGCGCCGCGCACCGCAAGATGTTCGTCAAGCTGCACGACACGCTGATCATCAGCGCCAATGACAAGGTGCAGGCCAAGCTGGGGATGGACGATGCGACCTTCCTCAAGGCGCTGGACAACAGCAAGGTCGAGGATGCGGTTCTGGCCATCGTCTATGCCAACAAGGCCTGGAAGGGGCTGATCCGGGACACGAGCCAGCACATCCTGACGACGCTGAACACGCTGGCGGAGGGCAAGTTCAGGGACTCGAACCAATACGCGGCCTTCCTGAAGGGCGCGATTGATCCCAAGAAGCTGGCCGCCGAGATGGACCTGGCCGAATACGAGGTGGACGAGATCTTGGCGATGGCCAACGCCGTCGCCACCGGGGATCAGGGCGCGATGAACCGGTCGAGCCGGCAGATCGCCGCCAACCACAGGCCCAAGAAAGGCAAGGCGATGGGGGCCGCGCAGATCGTCAAGTCGATGATGGGCGCGATGCGAAAGTTCAAATTGGCCTAGACCCCGCGCACGGTCCCCCCAGGGCCGCGCGCCGCAAAGCGGCCTCTGGGCGCCCTTCCCAGTCAAAGCCCGGGTGCCGTTTTGCTTGGCCCTCCTGCGCCGCCTCGATAGGCTGACGCGCAGGAGGGCCCCCATGCTGCTTGATACCCCTGTCTGCGATTTTGGCGCCCCCGCGCCGCATTTCACGCTGCGGACCCCCGACGGGTCGAGCGCTGGTGTACCCGCTTCCGCGGGCGCCAAGGGACTGCTGGTCGCCTTCATCTGCAATCATTGCCCCTATGTGATCGGAATCGCGGACCGGCTGGCGGCGGATCTGAACGCGCTGGTGGACGAGGGCTTTGGCGTGCTGGCGGTGATGAGCAACGATTACGCCGCCTACCCCACCGACGCGCCGGACCGGATGGAGGATTTTGCCGCTGCGCACGGATTTCGCTTCCCGTACCTCGTGGACGAGGATCAGGCGGTGGGGCGGGCTTACGGCGCCGTCTGCACGCCGGATTTCTTTGGCTACAATGCGGATTTGGGCCTGCAATATCGCGGTCGGCTGGACGTTGCGGGGCGCGGGGATGCCAGCGGCCGCGTGCCAGAGCTGCTGAACGCAATGCGCCAGATCGGAGAGACGGGGCAGGGCCCCGCGGCGCAGGTGCCAAGCATGGGCTGTTCGATCAAGTGGCGCTAATCGGCTATCCCTGCGCCCGCGCCGCGCCTTCGACGATGGCGGCGCGCAGGCGCTTTTCCAGCGTCCGCTGTTTGCTGGCGGCGTAGTATTTCAGCCCGAACATGTCCTTGACGTAGAACGTGTCCACCGCCTGCTCTCCGTAGGTCGCGATGACGGCGTTGGCGATGTAGACGTTTGAGGCGGCGAGCGTGCGCGTCAGGTCGTGCAGAAGGCCGGGGCGGTCGCGGGTGTCGACCTCGATGATCGTGTAGATGTCGGAGCCATCATTGTCGAAGGTGATATGGGTGGGGACCCGGAAGGCTTTCTCGCGCTTCTTGACCTTGTCGCGGTCGCGGATGGCCTCGCGGGTGACGACCTCGCCCTTCAGAGTCTTGTCGATCATCTGTCGCAGGCGGGGCAGGCGCGCGGCCTCGTAGGGTTGCCCGTCATGATCCTGCACCCAGAAAGTCGTCGTCACATAGCCGTCCTTGGTCGTGTAGCTGCGGGCGTCGACGACGTTGGCCCCCACAAGCGCCAGCGCGCCGGTGAGGCGGGCGAAGATGCCCGGGTGGTCTTCCATCGCAAAGCACGCGCGGGTGGCGTCGCGGTCCTCGTCCGGGTGCAGATCGATGGCGATTGTCCCCGGCTCCAGGTTGCGCATTAGTCCGGCAAAGACGACGTGGGCGGTCACGTGCAGGTTCTGCCAATAAGGGTCGTAGTGGCGCGCGATCTCTGCATCGATGTCGGCCTTGCTCCACCCCTCCAGCGCACCGCGCAGGGTCTTCTGCGCCTCCGCCCCGCGGTTTTCGCGGTTGAGCGCTTCCATCCCGTCTTCCAGTGCGCGGCGGGTTTGGCGGTAAAGCGCGCGGATCAGGACCGCCTTCCAATTGTTCCAGGTGTCCGGCCCCACGCCGCGGATGTCGCAGACGGTCAGCACGCACAGCAGGTCCAGCCGTTCGACGCTGCGCACGGCTTTAGCGAAATCGCGGACGGTGCGCGGGTCGGCGATGTCGCGCTTTTGCGCCATGTCGGACATCAGGAGGTGGTAGCGCACCAGCCATTCCACGGTGTCCACCTCGTCCGCCTTGAGGCCCAGGCGGGGCGCCACGGCACGGGCGATCTGGGCGCCGATCATCGAGTGATCCTCGGGCCGACCCTTGCCAATGTCGTGCAGCAGAAGCGCAGCATAAAGGACGCGGCGGTTGATCTTGCCTTCGGAGAGGATGGAGGACGCGACGGGCAAATCCTCGGTCAGCTCGCCCTTTTCGATCATCGCCAGCTGCGCGATGCATTGGATTGTGTGCTCGTCCACCGTGTAGCTGTGGTACATGTTGAACTGCATCATCGCCACGATGTGCTCGAATTCGGGGATGAAGGCACTCAGCACGCCCAGTTCGTTCATCCGGCGCAGGGCGCGTTCGGGATTGCCGTGTTTCAGCAGCAGATCCATGAAGATGCGCTGGGCGACGGGGCTTTCGCGCAGGCTTTTGTCGATCAGATGCAGGTTCGATTTTACCAGCCGCATGGCGTCTGGGTGGATCAGCGTGCCGGTGCGCAGCGCTTCCTCGAACAGGCGCAGGAGGTTCAGGGGATCGCCCAAAAAGTCCGCGTCGTCGGCGATGGCCAGGCGGTTTTGGGTGATCGCGTAGCCCTTGCGCGCCTTGGGCCGACGCTTGAAGAGGCGTTCCAGCAGCGGTTCATCCTTGAGGTGGTCGGCCTCCAGCGCTGTGAGGAAGATGCGGGTCAGATCGCCCACTTCCGTCGCGTGGAGGAAGAAATCCTGCATGAAGATTTCCACCCCGCGGCGGCCCGCCTTGTCGGCATAGCCCATCGCCTCGGCCACCTGCACCTGCATGTCGAAGCTCAGCGCCTCGGTGGCGCGGCCTGTGGCAAGGTGCAGGTGGCAGCGCACGGCCCACAGGAAGTCTTCGGCGGCGATGAAGGCGCGGAACTCCTCGTCCTGGAAGACACCGATTTGAACAAGAGCCGCGGCGTCCTGGACGCCGTGGATGTATTTGGCGATCCAGAACAGCGATTGCAGGTCGCGCAGCCCGCCTTTGCCCTCTTTCACGTTCGGCTCGACCACGTAGCGCTGGCCCTGGCGGATGTGCCGCTTGTCCCGCTCGGCCAGTTTGGCGGCGATGAAGGCGCGGGCGCCGGTTTTGAAGAGGCGCATGCGTAGGGCCTTGTCCAGCTTATCCGACAGCTCCGCGTCGCCCGCGATGCGGCGCTGCTCCAGCAGGGACGTCTGGATCGTGAAATCCTCCGCCCCCAGGGCCAGACATTCGGAGATCGTGCGCGAGGCGTGGCCGACCTTCATCTTGAGGTCCCACAGAAGGTAGAGCATCCGCTCGATCAGCGCCTGTGTCGCCTTGGTCAGCTTGCCCGGCACGAGGAACAGCAGGTCCACGTCCGAAAACGGCGCCATCTCGCCCCGGCCATATCCACCGACCGCAATGACCGACAGGCGCGAGGGCGCGGCTGTGTCCATCGCTAGGGCCACGTCCATCGCCGCCCGGACGAGGCAATCGGTCAGGTGCGCGTAGGCGGTTGTCGTCTCCCGCGCGGCGAAGGGGCGTTTGGCGAGGCCCTCCGCAATCCGCGCGCGCCCTTTGTCTTGGGCGTGGCGCAGATGCTCCAGCGCGGTCTTGCGCAGGTCGCCCGTGGCTTCTGAAAGGCACTTGGCCCACGCTGCTTGGTCAAAGATCTCTTCCGGTGGGGCGATCAGCTCCGGTGCGGCGGCGGTACCGGCCGCTGTGATGGCGGGCGTCACTGCCTGGCGTTGGGCTGCGGCGCGGGTCAGGAGCCGAAGCCTCCGAAGCCCTGGGGCGCAGCGTCGATCACGGTGACCTGGTTGTTGCGCACGGTCGCGACGGCCAGTCCCCGCTCATTCGTGCCGTCCGGGCGCAGGCGGAAGACGCCCGTCGCGCCCTGAAAGCCTGCCCCTTGCGTCAGCGCGCCGGCTGTCAAAGCGTCCGAACGGCCCTGGCGGGCGAGAGCGGTCACCGCCGCGATCCCGTCGAAGGCGACGCCGGCCAGCGGGTGCGGCGCGCTGCCATAGGTCGCCTCGTACCGGGCGCGAAACGCGCTTGTCCGGGCCGGGTCGGGCAGCGCGAACCATCCGCCTTGCACGCCGGGCAGCGCCAGAGTTTGCGGCGGGATATCCCAGCGGGTCAGACCGATGAATTGCGTCGTCGCGGGGCTGATCCCCTGTTCGGGCATCAGCTGGGTCAGCAGCGGCAGGGCACCGGCGCTGGGCGCGGTCATGAAGACGGCCGAGGCCGCGCCGTTTTCGACCGCGCTTTTGATTTGCGGAACGGCCGAAACGACGCCTTGTTGCGACAGCGGATAGTCGACACTGCCCACCAACTCGCCGCCCGTGCGGCCGATGGCGTTCTGGATCGCGTTGCGCCCGATCTGCCCCGCAACGTCAGAGCCGTGCACGACCACGATCCGGTTCTTGCCCTGGCGCACGGCGAACCGCACGAGCCGGTCGGCGGTGTTTTGGAACGTCGCCCCCAGGACGAAGACATTGCCGCCCGCAATCGTAGGGTTGTTGGAGAATGCGAGGACATTCACCCCCGCCTGCGCCGCCGCCACGCCCGCGGCGTTGGCGGCTTCCGCATAAAGCGGGCCGAGGATGATCTTAGCCCCGTCATTGATGGCCTGCGACGCCTGGCTCGCTGCGGTGGCGGGGCTGCCGGCGGTGCCGTAGACGCGCAGGTCGATCTCGACGCCGTCCGCGTCGCGGATGGCGAGGCGGGCCGCGTTCTCCAGGTTCTGCGCCAGCAGGTTGTCGCTGGCCGTCCCGCCGCGCGGCACCAGCAGAGCCACCGGGATCGGGGCGTTGGTGTTTACACGCTGGCTGCCGCCGCCCGTCAGTCCGCCCAACGCGGCGGGGTCACAGCCTGCGAGCGTCAGAAAAGCCAGACAGGCGAGCGCCTTGCGGGCCAGTGAGAAAAACGCAACCATGTCGGGGCTCCCTAAATCGTCTGCGCCCGGACAGGTCCAGGCGCTGGTGAGGCGCGATAATAGAGATGGGCAAAGGCGGGTCCAGATTGAATTTCGAAAAGCGCCCGCTGACGGCGGGTTTGCACTTGGTTGGGGTGCCCATCGGGACCGCGCGCGACATCACGCTGCGGGCCCTGGACACGTTGGCAAGCGCCGATCTGCTGGTGGCCGAGGACACGCGCAGCCTGCGCAAGCTGATGGACATCCACGGGGTCAAGCTGGACGGCCGGCAGGTGCTGTCGCTGCACGATCATTCAGGGCCAGGGACGGTGGCCCGCGTCGTCGCGGCCGCCCGCACCGGCGCCGTCGCCTATGCCTCCGAAGCCGGCATGCCTTTGATTGCCGATCCGGGGTTTGAGCTTGTGCGCGCGGCCCGCGCCGCCGGTGTTCCTGTCACCGCAGCACCGGGCCCAACGGCCGTGACCACCGCGCTCGCCATTGCGGGCCTGCCCACGGATGCGTTCTTCTTCGCCGGGTTCTTGCCGAACGCGCAAAACGCCCGGCGCACCGCGCTCGCCGAGCTGCGCGACATACCGGCGACGCTGGTCTTCTATGAGAGCCCTAAGCGTGTTGGCAAAATGCTGGCAGATGCCGCCGAAACGCTTGGGAGCACGCGGCAGGTCGCCGTCTGCCGGGAGTTAACCAAACGGTTCGAAGAGGTTTTGAGTGGGACGTTGGAGGATGTATCAAACCACCTGAAAGAGACGACGCTGAAGGGCGAGATCTGCGTTCTGATCGAGCGGCGTTCACCGGATGTTAAAGAAGTTGATGTGAACTCCGAATTGCGCCGAGCCTTCGCAACGATGTCGGTGCGCGATGCGGTCGACGCAGTTGCGGCGGCGCACGGGTTGAAAAGGCGCGCGGTCTACAAGGCGGCGCTGACACTGACGCAAGACGGGCAAGATGGCACGGAATGATACGCAGCTGAGTTTCGATTTTGATCGTCCAACGGCGGCGCAGGCGGCGGACACGGCGCGGCGGCTTAAGGGGCGCGTTGCATATCTAAGCGGCATCTCTGCGGAAAATCACATCGCATCGGACTACGAGCGGCGCGGATATCGCATCCTGCACCGCCGGTGGCGTGGCCAGGCCGGTGAGGTTGATCTGATCGCGCAAGGCGGCGCGCAAATCGTGTTTGTCGAGGTGAAGCAAAGCCGGGATTTTGATCGCGCCGCGCGGGCGTTGTCGCAGCGCCAGGTTGCGCGCATCTACGCGGCTGCCGAAGAATTTGCGGGAACGCTCCCATCCGGCCAGGGCACCGACATGCGCCTCGATGTGGCCCTGCTCAACGGTTATGGCGAAACGCGCGTGCTGGAAAACGTCTCTGCTTACGGCTGATACCGCTTACGATTGACGTTGCGCGGCGCCAGGTGCTGCGCCATCTAGGTCGCACCAAAGGAGTGCGCATAGATGAAGATCGCCTTTCAAATGGACCCGGTCGACAAGGTCGACATCGATGCCGATAGCTCCTTTCGCCTAGCCGAAGAGGCCCAGGTGCGTGGCCATAGTCTGTTTTACTACGCGCCCGACCAGCTCGCCTATCAAGAGGGGCGGATTACGGCGCGTGGTCACGATCTTACGGTGCAGCGCGTGCAGGGGGCGCATGCCGAATTAGGCCCAATGCGAGAGGTCGATCTGTCGGAATTCGACGTCGTCTGGCTGCGCCAAGACCCGCCCTTCGACATGCACTACATCACAACCACGCATCTTTTGGATCGGATCAAAGAAACGACGCTCGTCGTCAACGATCCGTTTTGGGTGCGCAACTTCCCCGAAAAACTTCTGGTTCTGAACTTTCCGGAACTCACGCCGCCGACCACCATCGCACGCGATCTGGAGACAATCCGCGCGTTCAAGGCCGCGCATGGCGATATCATCGTTAAACCGCTTTACGGTAACGGCGGGGCGGGCGTGTTCCGTCTGGGGCCGGACGACAAGAACCTGTCGAGCCTGCACGAGCTGTTCACCGGGTTCTCGCGTGAGCCGCTGATCGCGCAGAAGTTCCTGCCCGCGGTTTCTGCCGGCGACAAGCGGGTGATCCTGGTCGATGGGGAGCCGGTTGGCGCCATCAACCGCGTTCCTGCGGCCGGAGAGACGCGCTCCAACATGCATGTCGGGGGGCGTCCGGAAAAAATCGGCCTGACCGAGCGCGACCGCGAGATTTGCTCGGCCATCGGCCCGCTCCTCAAGGAGCGCGGACAGGTTTTCGTCGGCATCGACGTGATCGGCACCTATCTGACCGAAATCAACGTGACCTCCCCAACCGGCATCCAAGAGCTGGAGAGGTTCGACGGAGTGAACGTTGCCGCAAAGGTCTGGGAGGCGATCGAGGCGAAGCGCGGGTGAGTTGGCAACGCACCGCGCTAAACGGTTGGCTGCGCTGGACGCAGCGCCCGCTTTTGGCGCGGGCGCACCGTCCCGCGCCGCTGCGGCGTCTGATCGTCGCGCAAGCGCGTTTGTTCTTTCATCCGCCTCGGGGGACCCGGACAAGCAACCTGATGCTGGGTACGGTGCCTGCTTTGCGTGTCGTCCCGCCCGGTCCGGTTCGCCGGACGATCTTTTACCTCCACGGGGGTGCCTTCGTCTTCGGCGCTCCGCAAACCCACGCCGCGATGCTTGCGCAGATCGCCCGGGCGGCGGAGGCGGAGGCGATCCTGCCGTATTTTCCGCTTGCGCCCGAATCGCCCTTCCCAGCGGCGGTGGATGCCGTGCGTGCGGCGTGGAACGCGCGCGCGCCGGAGGGGCCCGTGATTATCGGAGGCGATTCGGCCGGCGGCAACCTGGCCCTCGGCCTGTTGGGCGGCTTGCTGGCGGAGGGAGCAAAGCCGCCGGGGGCCGCGTTCGGTCTGTCGCCGCTGACCGACCTGACCTATTCCGGCGCATCGGTGCGCACCAATGCAGACCGCGATGTCCTACTGGATGCGCGCGCGGCGGACCGGGTGTCCGCCATGTACCTGCCCAACGGTAGCGATCCGCAGGATCCGCGGGTCAGCCCGCTCTTCGCGGATTTTCGAGGGATGCCGCCGGTCTGGTTGACGGTGGGCGACACAGAAATCCTACTCGACGACAGCCGCCGTATTGCGGCGAAGATGCGCGCGGATGGGGGGCAGGTCACGCTCGATATCCAGCCGGACCTGCCCCATGTCTGGCCCCTTTTTCATAATATGCTGCCCGAGGCGCGCGCGACGATCCGCACGCTTGGCCAGTGGATCAAGACCCAAACGCCTGTGTCCGAAAGCTGATCGCCTCCGCGATGTGCGGGCGGCGCACCTCGTTTGATTTGTCGAGGTCCGCAATCGTCCGGGCGAGGCGCATCACCCTGTGGTAGCCGCGCGCAGATAGCTTGAAGCGGTCCGCAGCGCGCAGCAGCAAATCCCGCCCTTCGGCGTCCGGCTGCGCCACGTCGTCGAGCGCCTGGCCCGCCAGATCGGCATTGCTGGCGCCGGGCGTGCCAAGCCGCTCCGCTTGAATAGTTCGCGCCGCCTGCACGCGCGCGGCCACCTCGGCGGAGCCTTCGCCGGCGGGCGGCAGGTCAAGGTCCGTGAAGGAGACGGGCGGCACGTCCACGCGAATATCGAAGCGGTCCAGAAGCGGTCCAGACAGGCGCGCCATGTAATCCTGACCGCAGATCGGCGCCCGTCCGCAGGCGCGCGCCGGGTCGGTCATATAGCCGCATTTGCAAGGATTGGCGGCTGCCACCAGCATGAATTTGCACGGGTATTTCACATGGTGATTGGCGCGGGCGACCATCACCTCTCCGGTCTCGATCGGCTGGCGGATCGTCTCTAGCACCTGCCGGGGGAATTCGGGCATTTCGTCCATGAACAGAACGCCGTTGTGGGCGAGCGACACCTCGCCCGGTTTGGCGCCGCGCCCCCCGCCGATGATCGCGGCCATGGAGGCAGTGTGGTGCGGCTCTCGAAACGGGCGGGCCCGGCAAATGCCGCCGGTGTCCAGCAGGCCTGAGAGGGAGTGGATCATCGAGGTCTCGAGCGCCTCCGCCGCCGTGAGGGGCGGCAAGATACTGGGCAAGCGCGCGGCCAGCATGGATTTGCCGGAGCCGGGCGGGCCGCACATCAGAAGGTGATGCCGTCCCGCGGCCGCGATCTCCAGCGCGCGTTTGGCACGCTCCTGACCTTTGACCTCCACCAGATCCTTTTGCGGCCCGATCTCCGGCGCGGCGCCGGGCGCGGCGGGTGTGATCGGCGTTTGGCCGGTGAAGTGGCGGACCACATCGCCAAGGCTCTTGGCGGCGATGACGTTGGCCCGCTCGACCCAGGCGGCCTCCGCCCCCGACCCGGCGGGGCAGAGGAGCGTTTGGTTTCCCGCGCCGGCGGTCATTGCGGCGGGCAGGGCGCCCGGCACAGGGACCAGATCGCCGCCAAGCGCAAGCTCGCCCATGGCCACCACGCCGTCGGTGCAGTCTTTTGGCAGGATCTCAATCGCGGCGAGCAGCGACAGCGCGATGGGCAGATCGAAATGCGCGCCGTCCTTCGGCAGGTCCGCGGGGGACATGTTCACCGTGATCTTTTTGGACGGCAGCGCGATGGCCATGTTGTGCAAAGCGGCGCGCACGCGTTCCTTCGCCTCCGTCACCGCCTTGTTGGGCAGCCCGACGATGGCAAAGGACGGCAGGCCGGGCGAGACGGCGCATTGCACCTCGACAGGGACCGCCTCGATCCCGTCGAAGGTGATGGAATGGGCAGTGGCGAGCATGAATCCGTCCGTGGCAAGATGGTTAACGCTAGCGCGGCCGAGGTTTAAGAACCGTTAACGCTGATCCCCTGGCCAGGGTTTTTGCGGCAGGTCCTGGGGATAGGGGAAGGGGTCGTAAGTGACCTTCAGCCCCTCGGCCTGCCAGGCTTTGACCGCCGGATGGGCCACGGCCTGCAGCGCGTAGGCGCGGACCGCGTTTGTCACGGGCAGATCGTAGCCGACGATGCGCGCGGCCACCGGGGCATAGAATACGTCCGCCAGCGTGTAAGCGCCAAAGAGCCATGGCCCGTCCCCCGCCAGTCCGCGCGCGTGGGCGAACAGATCGCCCAAGCGCCGAAGGTCCGCGGCGACGGCATCCGATGCCTCAAATCCCTCCCACACGTGGGACAGCTGCATCGGGCACTCCCCGCGCAGGGCGGCAAAGCCGCTCGCCATTTCTGCGCAAAGCCAACGCGCCGCCGCGCGCGCCGCAGCGTCCGCAGGCCAAAGGCCGGCCTTCGGATGCCGCTCCGCCAAGGTCTCCGCCATCGCGATGGTTTCGCCCAAAGCAGTGCCATCCGGGAGGCGCAGGACGGGCACCAGACGTGCGGGGGCCAGCGGCGCCAGGTCCTGCGCCATCGTCCCGGAATAGAGGCCCACCAGATGGGCGCGGTAGGGCAGGTCAAATGCCTCGAGCATCAACCAGCCGCGGAGCGACCAACTCGAAAATGTGCGGTCGCCTATGTAAAGATCGTATGTCATGCCGGGCAGGTTAGGCGGCTGCGGCCTACGCAGACTAACGGTGATTTGTGGCCTGTTGCATCACGGAAGGTGATTGATCCGCCGCACACGGTCGCCTGCGTGGTCCCAATCGATCGTCGTGATGGACAGATTGTCGATCTTGTGCGCCAGCGCATCGACCGGGCGCCAGCCGCGCGCCGCCTGCACTTGCGTCAGGATCACACCGATATGCGCCACGGCGATAAAGGTCCGGCCGGGATAGGCTGCCCGAAGGTGCCGAACGGCGGCGGCAACACGTGCGGCGGCGTCGTTCCAGCTTTCGCCCCCGGGCGGGGCGGTGTGGCCCGGCCGCTCCCAATAGGCGCGGCCCTCCGCCTCGGGGATCTGCGTGAAGTGCTTGCCGTCCCAGGCGCCGAAATTGAGCTCGCGCAGCCCGGTCACATGCGGCAGGCGGGCGCGGTCGCCCGCGATAGCGTCCCCGGTTTGCACGGCGCGCAGCAGATCGGACGACACCACCAGAGCGTCTTGCGGCAAGGCGGCGCTGACCCGTGCCACCAGGTCTGTATCGGACAGATCGGCGGGCACATCGCGCCAGCCGACAAAGGTCTTTTGGTGCGTCGGCCCGTGGCGGACCCAGTGCCAGACGCTCACGACGCGGCGCCTTTGAGCACGTTGGGCAGTCCCGCAACGACCTGAACGACCCGGTCCGCCTGCGCCGCAAGCGCGATGTTCAGCCGTCCGTGTGCCTCGCGAAAGGCCCTGGTGTCCGCGTCCATGGGCACGATCCCCTGGCCGATCTCGTTACTGACGATCACCACCGGGGCCGGCGCGTTCTCAAGCGCGGCCAGCAGCGCCGCCTGCGCGGCGGCGAGGTCCGAGCCGTCCATGACGTGATTAGTCAGCCACATCGTCGCGCAATCGATCAAGACGGCATGTGTCGGCGGGACTTTGCCGAGCGCGGGCGCGAGATCGTTCGTTGCTTCAAGGTTGATCCATTCCGGCCCGCGACGCGCTTTGTGCACGTCCACGCGATTTTTTATTTCGTCGTCCCAAATCCTGGAAGTGGCAATGTAAGCCGGCGCTAAACCACTGGTTGTCAACAGGTTTTCGGCGAACGCCGACTTGCCGGAGGCCGCGCCGCCTAGGACGAGCGTTCGCTTTGGCAACATTTTCTTAGGACTCCAGTGAACCGAACCGGATCGAAGTACGTAATCCAGACAGTGCGCGCAACAAGAACGGCTGCCAAAAGGGGAAGTACGGATGGCCTTAGACAATATTCGAGACATGTCGATCTCGCGCGTGGCGATGAAGGCAGAGTTGCTGGATGCTGAAACGGAATTGCGTTTGGCCTATGCGTGGCGAGACGAGCGATGCGAAGCCAGCCTTCACCGCCTGATCACAGCCTATATGCGCCTTGCCATTTCGATGGCGGCAAAATTCAAGCGCTACGGTGCGCCCATGAACGACCTGATCCAAGAAGCAGGTCTTGGCCTGATGAAGGCGGCAGACAAATTCGATCCCGACCGCGGCGTGCGATTTTCGACATATGCGGTGTGGTGGATCAAAGCCTCGATCCAGGACTACGTGATGCGGAACTGGTCGATGGTGCGGACGGGCTCCACGTCGTCCCAGAAGTCGCTTTTCTTCAACATGCGCCGCGTTCAGGCCCGGCTGGAGCGTGAGAGTGCAGCGGCGGGCGAGGTGCTAGATAAGCACCAGCTGCGGCAGATGATCTCCACCGAGATTGGCGTCCCGCTGGCGGATGTGGAGATGATGGAAGGGCGCTTGTCCGGCTCCGACTATTCCCTGAACGCAACGCAATCCGTGGATGACGAAGGCCGCGAGTGGATCGACGCGCTGGAAGACGACAGCGAGCAGGCCGCGGAGACGGTGGAACAGCAGCACGACACCGAACAGCTGCGCGAGTGGCTCCTGCTGGCGCTGGGCGCCCTGAATGACCGCGAACGCTTCATTGTGCGCGAGCGCAAGTTGCGCGAGGAGCCCCGGACACTCGAAAGCCTTGGCCAGGAACTCAGCCTCAGCAAAGAGCGGGTGCGCCAGCTGGAGGCTGCGGCCTTCGCCAAAATGCGCAAATCGCTTGAGGGGCAAAGCAAGGAAGTGCATCACTTCTTGGTATGAAGTACCTCCTTCCCCTGCTGATCGGTCTCGCCGCGCCGCTTCAGGCGCTGCAGCCCGAAGACTTCGCCGGCGCGGACATCGTGATCCTCGGCGAAGTGCACGACAACCCAGCGCACCACGCGCGTCAGGCCCAGGCGGTTGCGCTGATTTCCCCCAGCGCAGTCGTTTGGGAGATGATGTCGCCGGAGCAAGCGGCCCTCGTCGATCCTGCGCTCGCCGCCGATGCGCAGGGTGAGGCGTTGGAATGGGCAGACAGCGGCTGGCCGGAGTTCGCCATGTATCACCCCATCATCGCCTCTGCTCCCGGCGCGGCGCATTACGGCGCCGCCGTGCCCCGCGCTCAGTTCATGAAGGTGATCGAAGGCGATCTGAGCCAAGTCTTCACCGAACCCAAGCTCTACGGCCTCGACGCCGATCTGCCTAGCGACGAGCAGGCGGCTCGCAACCAACTGCAATTCGATGCGCATTGCGAGATGCTGCCCCCCGATGCGATCCCAGGAATGGTCAACGTCCAACGCCTACGCGATGCGTCCTTTGCCCAGGCCGCCATCACCGCCTGGCGGGAGACGGGTGGGCCGGTCGTCATCATCACCGGCAATGGGCATGCCCGGGCCGATTGGGGCATTCCCCGCTTTTTGGAGCGTGCGGCCCCCGATGCGCAGGTCGTGACGCTGGGCCAGGGCGAGGGCGAGGTGATGCCCGAGGGCGGCTTTGACATCTTGCGCACCTCTCCTCCGGTGGAGCGGCCCGACCCCTGCGACGCCTTCCGCTAGGCCCCGTTGCGGCCCTTGCCGGGCGCGCATAGGGTGCCGACGACCAAGGCGGAGCGCGCGATGCTGCACGGCAAAACCATCCTGTTGATCATTGGCGGCGGCATTGCGGCCTACAAGGCGCTGGAGCTGATCCGCCGTCTGCGCGCGTTGGGCGCCGCCGTCACGCCCGTCCTGACCCGCGCGGGCACGGAGTTCGTGACGCCGCTCGCGGTCTCTGCACTGGCCGGGGCGAAAGTCTATTCCGATCTGTTCGATCTGACCGACGAGGCGGAGATGGGGCATATCCAACTCTCCCGATCCGCCGATCTGATCGTCGTTGCCCCGGCCACCGCCGATCTCATGGCTCGGGCGGCGCAGGGCCAGGCGAACGATCTGGCAAGTACCGTTCTGCTGGCCACCGACACGCCCGTTCTGATGGCGCCGGCGATGAACGTCAGGATGTGGGAGCATCCGGCCACTCAGCGCAATCTCGATACACTGCGCCAGGACGGCATTGCGTTTATCGGCCCGGACGCCGGCGATATGGCGTGCGGCGAGTATGGCCCCGGCCGCATGGCCGAGCCGGACGCGATCGCGGAGGCGGTCGAGCGTCACTTCCAGGACGGACCACTGACCGGCAAGCGTGTCTTGGTCACGTCCGGCCCCACACACGAGCCGATTGATCCTGTACGCTACATCGCCAACCGCTCCTCCGGTGCGCAGGGCACCGCCTTGGCCGGGGCGTTGCGGGATTTGGGCGCGGAGGTCGTTTTCGTTACCGGGCCGGCGGATGTTGCACCGCCCCATGGGGTCCAAGTCGTGGCCGTCGAGACCGCCCAGCAGATGCAGGACGCGGTGCACGCGGCCCTGCCCGCCGACGCCGCCATTTTCGCAGCGGCGGTGGCCGATTGGCGCGTCGCCAGCGCGTCCGAGCGCAAACTGAAGAAAAGCGCGGACGGCCTGCCCACGCTCGCCTTTGCGGAAAACCCTGACATCCTCGCCGGCGTCGCGGGGTTGAAGGCGGGCCGCCCACCGCTCGTCATCGGTTTCGCGGCGGAGACGGATGACGTGATCGCACACGCGGCGGCCAAGCGCGCCCGTAAGGGCTGTGACTGGATCGTAGCCAACGATGTCTCCCCCGAAACGGGGATAATGGGCGGGTCCGAGAACGCGGTGCACCTGATCACCGAGGCGGGGACCGAAGACTGGCCGCGAATGGCCAAAGACGAGGTGGCGCGCCGCCTTGCCGCACGTGTCGCGCAGGCGCTGACGGGCTAAGTCGGGCCGCATGACGACGATCCAGATCGACATCGCCTGGGTGGCAGGGGCCGACACGTCCCTGGGCCTACCCACCTATGAAAGTGCCGGGGCCGCGGGCGCCGACCTGCGCGCCCATCTGCCGGGCGGCCCAATCGCTTTGGCCGCTGGCGCTTACGCATTGGTGCCAACGGGTCTGCGCATGGCCATCCCCGCAGGATGGGAGGTGCAGGTGCGCCCCCGCTCCGGCCAGGCGCTGCGCCACGGGATCACCCTGCTCAACAGCCCCGGCACCATCGACAGCGATTACCGCGGGGAGGTCGGAGTGATCCTAATCAATCATGGCGCCGAGCCGTTCGAGGTTCGCCACGGCATGCGCATTGCCCAGATGATCGTGGCCGCCGCGCCGCAAGCCCGCTTTGTCGAGGTGCCGGATTTGGACGCCACGCCGCGCGGAGCGGGCGGGTTCGGCAGCACGGGGGCCGGCGGATGCTGATCGTCTTCGTCATGGCGGCGGTCATGTGGGGCATCGGCGCCGCGATGGGTGCCCCTCGCGCCGCGCGGCTCAACATGGTTGGCCTGCTCTTCGTCGGCGTCCTGGCCATTCACATTATCCTGCCCGACGGCCATCCTCTGCGTGAAGCGACGGGGAGCGAGCCGGAACTCTGGCTGCTGATCGCGGCCTTCATCGCGGTGATCTTCGTCTACCGCACGGGCCTCAGCCGTCTGCGCCGGCGCGTCGGCACCGAAGAGGCGGTGCGCGAGACGCAAGCCGAGGAGGCGCGCGCCCAAGGCCCGCTGACGGAGACCGAGTTGAACCGCTACGCTCGCCACATCGTGTTGCGGGAGATTGGCGGGCCGGGCCAGAACGCGCTGAAACGCGCCTCCGTCCTCGTGGTTGGCGCCGGCGGGCTCGGCGCGCCGGCGCTTCAATACCTCGCCGCGGCCGGGGTGGGGACCATCGGCGTGATCGACCCGGACGTGGTGGAGGGCAGCAACCTGCAGCGCCAGGTGATCCACGTCGACGCACGGATCGGGATGCCCAAAGTATTCTCCGCCGAAGCAGCGATGAAGGCGCAGAACCCGTTCGTCGCCGTGCGCCCCTACCACCGCGCGCTGACCGAAGAGATCGCGGGCGATCTGATCTCCGACTACGACATCGTCCTGGATGGCACGGACGACGCGGCGACGCGGTATATCGTGAACGCGGCCTGTGTGGCGGCGGGCGTCCCGCTTGTGTCCGGCGCCCTGAGCCAGTGGGAAGGGCAGCTCAGCGTCTTCGACCCCGCCCGCGGCGCGCCATGCTACCGCTGTGTCTTCGATGAGCCCGCGGCGGCGGGCCTGGCGCCCAGCTGTGCCGAAGCGGGCGTGCTGTCGCCCTTGCCCGGCGTGGTCGGCGCGATGATGGCCGCCGAAGCCGTGAAGCTGATCACGGAGGCCGGCGCGCCCCTGCGCGGTGAGATGGTGATCTACGACGCGCTTTGGGGCGAAAGCCGCAAGATCGCTCTCACACGCCGGGCCGATTGCCCGGTGTGCTCAGGATCGCCTCCGCAATAAGGGCGCCCCACAGGCGGTAGGTCTCCGGCCCCGGATGAAAGCCGTCGCGCGCGACATGCCCCGGTGAAAAGTCGATGTCCGGAAGCGTGTGCAGTGTCACCTCCGGCACCTCCGCGGCGAAGGCGCGCAGCGCGGCGTTCATCCGCTCCGCCTGCGCGCCCAGCAGCCAAGCGAGCGGTTGCGGCAGCGCGGGAAACCGCTGCATCGGAGGCACCGCGCTCAGGTGCACGGCCCGCGCGCCGCGCTTGATCAGCCCGTCAACCAAAGCCGTCGTTTGATCCATCCAGCGCCGCAGGGGCACCATGCCGGTCACATCGTTCACGCCGAGGGCGAGCACGGCGATGTCGCAGGGATGCGGCGGCAGGCTGCGCAGGGTCGAGCGGGTCGTCGCGCTGGAGCGCGCGTGCATGTGCCAGCGCACGTCGTAATACGGCGCCAGGGCTTGCCGCACCTGACCCGGTAGCGCTTGATCCAGATGGTCGGCGCCGACACCGGCCATCGAGCTGTCCCCGATAAAGAGCACGCGCAATGGCGGGCCGCAGCCCACACGCCCCGAATGGTCCCCAAGCGCCTCCGGAATGGGCGGCGTCCGGGCCCGCACGGCCAAGCCCTGCGCAATCAGCAGCGGGGCGAGCGCGACGCGGGCCAGGGGCAGAAGGACGGGGTAGTCACGCATCACCCGCAGCCTTGGCCGCACGCGCCGCGATTGCAAGCGGGGCGCGCGGGCTTAAGTTGAGCTCAAAGGAGAGCCGCCCATGACCAATCCGCTTCTGTCCGACTGGGACACCCCCTTCGGCATCGCCCCCTTCGACGCGATTTCCGACGATGATTTCGCCCCCGCTTTGGACGCGGCGCTGGCCAGCCACCGCGCGGAGATTGATGCCATCGCCGGTGACACGGCGCCGGTCACCTTCGATAACGTGGTCGGCGCGCTCGAGCGGGCGG
This sequence comes from Pseudomonadota bacterium, assembly GCA_039178165.1. GTDB lineage: Bacteria > Pseudomonadota > Alphaproteobacteria > Rhodobacterales > Rhodobacteraceae > JBCBCP01. Next base: position 36,391 of record JBCDFL010000004.1, read on the forward strand.
GCGAGGATTTGTCGCGCGTGCTCAGCACGTTTTTCACGGTGGCCGGGGCGGACAGCAATCCGGCGCGCGAGGCGTTGCAGCGCGACTTTTCCCCGAAGATCGCGGCGCATTATGCGGAGATCACGGCCAACACCGCGCTTTACGCCCGCGTGGCGGAGCTGTGGGCGCAGCGGGACGGGTTTGACCTGACCGAAGAGGAGGCGCGGGTCCTGATGTTGACCCATCGCAGCTTCGTCCGCGCAGGGGCCGCGCTGGACGGGGCGGAGGCCGCGCGGATGAAAGAGATCAAGGGCCGGCTTGCCACGCTGGGGACCTCGTTCATGCAGAACCTTCTGGCCGATGAGCGGGACTGGACCCTGCCGCTGGCCGAAAGCGATCTGGCGGGCCTGCCGCAATTCGTGATCGACGCGGCCCGCGCCGCGGGGGAGGAGAAGGGAGCAGACGGGCCGGTCGTGACGCTGTCACGCTCGCTCATCGTGCCGTTCCTGCAATTCTCCCCACGCCGCGATCTGCGAGAGACCGCGTACAAAGCCTGGGCCGCGCGCGGCGCCGGCGGGGGAGAGACCGACAACCGCGCCATCGCCGCCGAAACCCTCGCCCTGCGCGAGGAACGCGCGCGTTTGCTCGGCTATGACAATTTCGCCGCCTTCAAACTGGAGACGGAAATGGCCGGCACTGCCGCCGCCGTGCGGGATCTGCTGATGCAGGTCTGGGCACCAGCCAAGGCCGCGGCGGAGGCGGACGCCTGGGTGCTGGGCCAGATGATGAGCGCCGATGGGGTGAACGGCACGCTAGAGCCCTGGGATTGGCGCTTCTACGCGGAGCGGCGCCGGAAAGAGATGCACGACCTCGATGAGGCGGAGTTGAAGCCCTATTTCCAGCTCGACCGGATGATCGCCGCGGCCTTCGATTGCGCCGAGCGCTTGTTCGGGCTGCGTTTCGCCGCGCTCGACGTGCCGCTCTATCACGCCGATTGCCGGGCGTGGGAGGTCACCCGCGACGGTGAGCACGTGGCCGTCTTCATCGGGGATTACTTCGCCCGCGGCTCAAAACGGTCCGGTGCGTGGTGCAGCGCGATGCGCGCCCAGGCTAAGTTCCCGGACAAGCAAACCCCGATCGTCATCAACGTTTGCAATTTCGCCAAGGGCGATCCTGCGCTGCTGAGCTACGACGACGCGCGCACGTTGTTCCACGAGTTTGGCCACGCGCTGCACCAGATGCTGTCCGATGTGACCTTCGAAAGCGTGTCCGGCACGTCCGTGGCCCGCGATTTCGTGGAATTGCCCAGCCAGCTTTACGAGCATTGGCTGGATGTGCCCGAGGTGCTGAGCACCCATGCCGTGCACGCCGAGACGGGCGAGGTGATCCCGCGCACGCTGCTGGACAAGGTGTTGGCGGCGGCGACCTACGACATGGGCTTTCAGACGGTGGAATACGTCGCCTCGGCCTTGGTCGATCTGTCGTTTCACGACGCCCCGGCACCCGCTGACCCGATGGCGCGGCAGGCGGAGGTTCTGGCCGAGCTTGGCATGCCCCACGCGATTGGGATGCGCCACGCGACACCGCACTTTGCCCATGTGTTTGCCGGGGATGGCTATTCGTCCGGGTACTATAGCTACATGTGGTCGGAGGTGATGGACGCCGACGCGTTCGCGGCGTTCGAGGAGGCCGGCGATGCCTTCGATCCTGCGACCGCCAAGGCGCTGGAGGACAACATCCTGTCGACCGGCGGGTCGGTGGAGGCGGCGGATCTGTATGTCGCGTTCCGTGGCCGACTGCCGGGAGTCGATGCTCTGCTGAAGGGGCGGGGGCTGGCGGCTTAAATCGCCCAAGTTGTACAGAAATCAGAGGCCCAAAACCCAACTTGTACAACATTCCCGCCGGTGAGGGCGGGCCGGAGGCGCGTCCGAAGACCGCTCCCCGTCAGTAGCCGAGGGTGCGGTCCACCTGGTGCAGGAGGCTTTGGCCAGCCTGGTCCCGGGCGGTGTTCTCGGCGATGCTTTGGCTGGAATATTTGGGCCGGGTTTCGGACGCGATGTGCGGCGTGACGGTGACCCGGTCGTGGTTCCAATAGGGGTGGTCCTGGGGCAGCGGTTCGGTGCGGAACGTGTCGAGCGTTGCGTGGCCGATCTGGCCGCTGTCCAGCGCCGCGAGCAGGGCGTCGTCGTCGATCAGCGGGCCGCGCCCTGGGTTCAGGATCACGGCGCCTCGGGGCATCTGGGCCAGACGGTCCGCGTTCATCAGGTTCGTCGTGGCGGGCGTGTCGGGCAGCAGCAGGACGGTGATCTGGCCGGTGCTGAGGGCTTGGCTCAGCCCATCTTCGCCCGACAGGCAGGTGATGCCACCCAAATGCTTTTGCGTCCGGCTCCACCCTGCGACGGGGAAGCCGATCTGGGTCAGCATCTGGGCGCAGGCGGTGCCAAGCTCGCCCAGGCCCAGGATCGTCACGGGGCGGTCCCAGGACAGGGGCGGCGCCTTGGGCGCCCAGTCGCCAGGGGCGGCTGTGATATGGGCGTCCATGCCGAGGTGATGGCGCAGGACGTGGCCCGTGACCCATTCGGCCATGCCTTGGGTCAGCGCGGGGTCCACCATGCGGCAGAGCGGCGCCTTCAGGGTCGGATTGCCGGCCACCATCTCCACCCCCGCCCAGAGGTTCAGGACCGCGCGCAGGCGGGTGAAGGGTGTGAAGTCCTGCACGTCCGAATTGGGCGCGTAGACGATGTAATCGACCTGCTCCGGCGCGATGTCCTGCGCCAGGTGCACGTCCAGCCCCTTTGCGCCGAAGGCGGCGCGCAAGGGCACCTCGTAGAGCGGCCAGCGTTCGGGCCGCGCGGCGAAAAGGACGTTGATCATCTGGGGTCTTTCTTCAGCGCCCGCGGGGGCGGTGGACATGGGCGCTTTGGATCAGGCCGAAGGCAATCATCAGCACCAGCATGGCCGACCCGCCGTAGCTGACCAGCGGCAAGGGCACGCCGACGACGGGGGCGAGGCCCATGACCATCGACATGTTGACCGCGAAGAACAGGAAGAAGTTCAAGGCGATGCCCAGGATCAGGAGAGAGGAAAAGCGGTCCCGATTGGCGAGCGCGCTGATCACGCAAAACAGGATGATCAACGCATAGAGGATCAGCAGGGAGAAGCCGCCGATGAACCCGAACTCTTCGGCCAGCGTGGTAAAGATGAAGTCGGTGTGCTTTTCCGGCAAGAAGTTCAGCCGGCTTTGGGTGCCCTGCATAAAGCCGCGCCCGGTCCAGCCGCCCGAGCCCAGCGCGATCTTGGACTGGGTGATGTGATAGCCCGCGCCCAGCGGGTCGGAGGCCGGGTCGAGGAACGTGTCGATGCGGCGGTATTGGTAATTGGCCAGAAGCTGCCAGCTTTCCCCGCGCGAGGCGAAGACGGCGGTGATCAGACCGACGCCCGCGCCGATGACGGCGGCGAAATAGCCCCAGTGCACGCCGGCCAAGAACATCAGCCCGCCGCCCGCCGCCACCAGCAAGATCGAGGTGCCGAGGTCCGGCTGGCGCAGCACCAGCGCTGTGGGCAGCAAGATCAGCAGGACGGGGATTGCCACCCAAAGCGGCTTGGACTTCTTCGCCGGTGGAAGCCAGTCGTAGTAGGCCGCGAGCATCATCACCATCGTGATCTTCATCAGCTCGGAGGGCTGCAGCCGCATGAAGCCCAAATCGATCCAGCGTTGGGCGCCCATCCCGACGGCGCCGAAGAACTCCACCCCGAGAAGCAGCAGCATCGTCGCGCCATAGGCCACGCCCGAGACGGAGCGCCAGAACCAGATCGGCACCATTGCGACAAGGAACATCAGCGCCAGACCCATGCCGAAGCGTTTGGCCTGCGGTTCGGCCCAGCGGCTAAAATTGCCGCCCGCAACGGAATAGAGCATCAGGAACCCGATACAGGCGACCGCAATCAGCAGCAGCGCAAGCGGCCAGTTGAGGTACAGGACCTTGCGCGGCCCCGTGGGGACCGATTTGACGGTATATTCCAGATAGCTCATGCCTGATCGCTGCCGTCATATTTGGCCACGGGCCGGACGGCGCGCAGTTCGGCCTGTTGCGCCTTGATGCGGGCGCGGTCCTTGGTCGGGTAGGCCTCGAGCGGCGGCTCCCCGCCGTAGAGGGCTTGCAGCGTGATGTCGCGCGCGATGGGCGCGGCGGCCGTGGACCCGCCACCGCCATGTTCGACGATGACCGCGACGGCGTATTTGGGATTGTCGTGGGGCGCGTAGTTGACGAAGAGCGCGTGGTCGCGCCGGTTCCATTCGACCTCGCTGTCGTCCAGGACGCGGCCGTATTTCGCGCGCTCGCTGTCAAAGTTGCGGATTTGGCTGGTGCCGGTCTTGCCCGCCATGCGCATGCCGTCCGCGATGATCCGGCTGCCATAGGCGGTGCCGCGGCGGTCGTTGACGACGTCGTACATTGCGGCGCGCACCTGGCGCATGTTCGCGGCATCAAGCCCCATATCGGTGCCCGCGCCGCTTGGCTGCTCCACCCCATCGACGGAGCGCACGAGGCGGGGGGAGACATCGCGCCCGGTGGCCAGGCGCGCCGACATCACCGCCAGTTGCAGCGGCGAGGCCAGCATGAAGCCCTGCCCGATGGAGACGTTGGCGGTATCGCCGATCAGCCAATCCTCGCCATAGCTGCGCTGTTTCCAGGCGCGGTCGGGGGCGACGCCGCTGGCGACGGCGGACATCGGCACATCGTGGCGCACGCCGAGGCCAAAGCGGCGCGCCATGGCGGAAATCTTCTCGATCCCGACTTTGAGGGCGAGGTCGTAGTAGAAGACATCGCAGCTTTTCTTCAGGCTTTCGCGCAGGTCCACGTGGCCGTGGCCCGCGCGCTTCCAGCAGTGAAAGCGGCGGCCCGAGACCTCGAGGTGGCCGGGGCAATAAACTGTCTCTTCTGGCTCGACGATGTTGTCCTCGAGCGCGGCAAGGGCGACGAGCATCTTGAAGGTGGAGCCGGGTGGGTAGGTGCCCTGCACCGATTTCGAGGCGAGGGGCCGGTACTGGTTTTCCGTCAGCGCGCCGTAATCGGCGACAGAAATGCCCCGCACGAAGAGGTTCGGATCGAAAGTGGGGGACGAGGCGATGGCCATCAGATCGCCGTTCGTCACGTCCATCACCACCGCGCTGGCCGATTGCTCGCCCAGGCGGGCCTGCACGTAGCTTTGCAGCTTGGCGTCCACGGTCAGCTGGATGTCGGCGCCGGGGCGCCCTTCCTGGCGGCTCAGCTCGCGCATGACGCGGCCCGTGGCGTTGACCTCCACCCGCTTGGTGCCGGCTTTGCCACGCAGCGCGGCCTCGTGCTTGGCCTCCACGCCGACCTTGCCGATCTGAAAGCGCGGGATGCGCAGAAGGGGGTCGGGATCCTCGATCCGGTCGAGGTCGTAGTCACTGACCGGGCCGACATAGCCCAGCACGTGGGCGTAGTCGGAGCCCTTTGGGTAGACGCGGGTCAGGCCAACCTCCGGCGTGATGCCGGGCAGGGCGGGCGCGTTGACGGAGACGGCGGCGATGTCGTCCCAGCTGACATTTTCGGCCACGGCGACGGGCACGAAGGGCGCGCTGCGGCGGCTGTCTTCGAGCGCTTTGGCCGTCATCTCGGGGTCCATCTGGATGACGCGAGACAGGCGGGCGAGCGTTTCTTTGATATCGCCCGCATTCTCGCGCGTCAGCGTCACACGGTAGGACGGGACGTTGCGGGCCAGCGGTACGCCGTTGCGGTCGAAGACCTCCCCGCGGGCGGGCGGGATCAGGTGGATGTTGATGCGGTTCTCTTCGGCGAGCAGCCGAAATTCATCCGCTTGTTCGACCTGAAGGTACCGCATCCGCGCGCCGAGGCCGACGATGAACAGGCCCTGCAGCCCGCCGATCAGGGCCGCACGGCGTGTCAGACGGCGATGAGAGGCCTCGGCGTCGATGCGCGTGCGTTTCATAACCGTCCCCCTTGTGCGTCCAGATCGCCGGGCGCGGATTTGCGCACGCCCATCACGCTATGTGTGATCAAAACCACCAACGGGTAGGCCACGAGGCTGCTGAGCGCTTGGGTGGCGCTGAGCATCCAGTGCGTGCTTCCGACCAGCAGGATGGCGAGGATCAATTGGTAGGCGACGACGACCCCCACGATGGTGATCGACACCTCGACGATTTCGGCGGCGAGGGTCGAATCGCGCAAAGACAGCGCCCGGGCCTTCAGCCGTTCGGCGCCCAGCAGGGCCAGGACCGCCCAAAGCCCCGGCGGGCGGCCCAGCAGCAGGTCGGACAGCAGCAACAGCCCGCCGAGCAGCAACGGCGGGACGAGTTCAGGGCGGCGCACGGCCCAGGCAAAGGCGAAGAGCATCACCCAATCCGGCCCGGCCCACGACCGCGGCACCATTTGCTGCGGCAGAAGCTGGAAGAAGAGGATGCACAGAACCAGGGCGGCAAAGCCGGCGCGCATGGCCCAAAGGCGGGCGGGGGACGCGTCAGTCATTGGGCGCCTCCAGCAGCAGCTCGTCGGTGATGACTTGCGCGGTGTCGGGCACCTCTTCGGTGCCGTGGTGGCGCAGCACGCGCAGGAATTCGAGCCGTTCGTAATCGGCAGCAAGGCGCACGCGCAGGCGCCCGCCCGGGTCCTCGGCCACCGACCCGATCAGGAGGCCGGCGGGGAAGACCCCGCCATCGCCGGAGCTAAAGACTTGGTCACCGGGCCGCACCAGGTCGCGGTTTTCGAGAAAATCGATGGGCGGCGCGGCGGAGTTGTCGCCGGCGATTATCACGCGCTGGCCGGAGGGCTGCACGACGCCCGGAATGCGGCTGGACGCATCGGTCAGCAGGATCACACGGCTCGTCCCGCGCGCCACGCCCGACACCCGGCCCACAAGGCCGATCCCGTCCATGGTGGCCCAGCCGTCGATCACGCCGTCCCGGGCGCCGACGTTGATCAGCACCGATTGCCGAAAGGGCGAGCCGCTGTCGGCCATCACGACGCCCGTCACATGGGTGAGGCGGGGGTCGAGGCGGACGTTGTTCAAATCCAGCAGGCGGGCGTTTTCTTGTTCGAGCTGGAGCGCCGCCTCTTTCCAGGCGGTCATGCGGCGCAGCTCGCGCCGCAGCTCTTCGTTCTGTTCGGCCAGGGCGCGGTAGCTTTGGGCGGAGCGGATGAGGTTCAGCGTGCCCGTGACGGGCGCCATGGCCCAGTCGAAGTTCGGGACGATGCGGTCGGTGACGGCGGCGCGGAAGCGTTCGACGCGGGGGCTGTCGATGCGCCAGATCACGAAGGTCCCGGTCAGCACAAGCACCATGACCGCCAGCAGCAAGCGCCGCAGCGGGCCGGTGTAGTCCACCTGAGATGATCGGTC
>JBCDFL010000005.1:0-43113 GCA_039178165.1 Pseudomonadota bacterium
CTAACCCCCTTTCACTTGGCGATAAACAACTCACCCTCTCGCGCACCGCAAAGCGGCACGCTGCCGGGTCGACGCGCGCTGTGCGCGCTGGCCGGGGAGCGCGAGGGGAGGTCTCCCCAAGCTGCCGCCCGATCAAACATCACCGCCGGTTGATCAAAAACACCCCGGCGGCCACAAGCACCAAAGCGGCCCAAACGCTCAAAGCCACCTCCTCGGACAGCAAAAGCCAGCCCAGCAACACGGCAAAGACCGGCGAGAGAAAGCTGAAGGCGGCGACATCGCTCGCCGGGTAGCGCTTCATCAGCCAGAACCACGCCAGAAAGCCAAGCGAGGCGACGGCCACGATCTGGAACGCCAGCCCCGCCCAATGGATGGCCTCCGGCGCGCGGAAGAGATCGCCCATCAACGGCGCGGCCAACAGCAGCAGCGGGGCGGAGACGACGAGCTGCCACATCAGCTGCTCCGCCGGGGGCACGTCCGACAGGCGCGTCACGCGCACACAGAGCGCGATGCCCGCCCAGCAAAGCGCCGCCACCAGCGCCAGCAAATCACCCAAAAGCGATCCGGCCCCGGCCCCGCGGTCCAGCACCGCCAGCGCCACGCCGCCCATCGCAAGCGCCAGGCCCAGCACGCGCAGGCCCGACAGACGCTCGCCCGGGATCAAAAAGTGCGCGGCCAGCGCCAGCCAGACCGGCATAGAATAGAAGATCACGGACGAGCGGCTAACCGTCGTCAGATCCAGCGCGGTGAAAAGGCACATGAATTCCAGTGCAAAGAGCGCGCCCGCGACAGTACCGCCTGCCCAAGCGCCGCGCGCCATCCGCACCGCCCCGCCGCGCCAGGCCATCCACAGCACCAGCACCGCGACCCCACCGGCCGAGCGGAGACCCGCCTGGAACACCGGCCCGAATCCGCCGCCCGTGACCTTCACCACCACTTGATTGAACGCCAGGTGTAGCGCGAAGGTGATCAGCATCACCGCCCCGAGGGCATCCATGCGGGCCTTGCGCTCCATGCCCGCACCTGAACCGGCGGAACAGCGACAAGTCAAGCGACGTTCCCCGATGACCACCGCGCCCCGCAAATGCGCCCGGGATTTAGAGAGAGAGACGATATGAGCCTGATGAAAACACTCGCCAAAGTCACCGTGGGCGTCGCCCTGGCCAAAGGCGCCTCCAGCATGATGAAGAACCGCAAAGGCGGCGCAGGGGGTGGCACGGGGTCCGGCCTGGGCGGTCTGCTCGGCGGCGCGCGGGGCGGCGGGTCCGGCAATCTGCAATCCATGATCGGCGGTCTGCTGGGCGGCACAGGCGGCGGCGGCCTGGGCGGCTTGCTCGCGGGCCTCGGCGGCGCCCGCGGCGCGTCCGGCACTGGCCAAGGTAGCGGCCAGCTGAACCCCAGCTTCGGCACAGTCCTCAACTCTCAATTCGACGAAACGCCCGATGCTCCGATGGACCCAACCGCCGATCAGGAAGCGCAAGCCGCGCTGATGCTGCGCGCGATGATCCAGGCCGCCAAGGCCGACGGCCAGATCGACGCCGCGGAAGAGGAAAAGCTCATGGGCCATGTCGGGGACGACCTGACGGACGAGGACATCGCCTTCCTCAACGCCGAAATGGCCAAGGACCCCGATCCCGCCGCCCTCGCCCGCGAGGTGCCCCAGGGGCTGGAAGAGCAGGTCTACGCCGTCTCGGTCCTCGCCATCGATCTCGACAACCGGGCGGAGGCGGAGCATCTGCACGCCCTCGCCCAGGGGTTGAGTCTGCCGGCCGACCGCATCAACGCAATCCACGGCGAGCTTGGCGTGCCGCCCCTCTACACTTGAGCGCGCAAAAGCCCTTTCCGCCGCCCGGCCCGTCCTTTACACCGGTCCAACGATCCGCCGGAGACGGGCCATGCGCGCCACCATTCTCGACCGCTGCGAGGCCAAAGGCCTGCGCATGACCCACCCGCGCCGCGTCATCGCGCAGGTGCTCGAAGGCAGCGACGACCATCCCGACGTCGAAGAACTCTACACCCGCGCCAGCGCGATCGACAGCGCCATCTCCATCGCCACGGTCTACCGCACGGTCAAACTGTTCGAAGAGGCCGGGATCATCGACAAGCTGGAATTCGGCGACGGCCGCGCCCGCTACGAGGACGCCGAGCGCGACCACCACGACCACCTGATTGACCTGAGTACCGGCGAGGTGATCGAGTTCGTGGACCCTGAAATCGAAGCCCTGCAAGAGCGTATCGCCGCCAAGCTGGGCTATGAGCTGCGCGGCCACCGGCTGGAGCTGTTCGGAGTGAAAAAGAAATGACCGACCGCGACCGCCCCCTCCTGGCCGTGCTGATCGACGCGGACAACGTGCCCGCCAAATATGCCGATGCCATCCTGCGCGAAGTGACCGCGATGGGCGAGCCCGCCTTGCGCCGCGTCTACGGCGATTGGTCCTCTGGCCGGCTGCGCAACTGGTCTGAGAAGGTCACGGCCCTGGGCCTTGTGGCGCATCAGGAAAGCGCCAACACCGTAGGCAAGAACGCCTCCGACATCGGGCTGGTGATCGACGCGATGGACATCCTGCACACCCGCCGGTTCGACGGCTTTGTTTTGGTCTCCTCCGACAGTGATTTCACCGCGCTCGCGAACCGGCTGCGCGAGGATGGCCTGACCGTCATTGGAATTGGCGAGAAGAAGACGCCGGAGGCGCTGCGCAATGTCTGCAACCGCTTCGTCTTCATCGAAAACATCGACGGCGATCCGGAACCGACCGGGCAGAAGGCGCGCGACGCCCTGCCCCTCATCCGCGCAGCGATGGAGAAGATCGCCCAGGACGACGAATGGTACGCGCTGGGGCAGATCGGCTCCACCATCCAGGCCAGCCATCCCGATTTCGACACCCGCAGCTACGGCCACGCCAAGCTGAGCGCGCTGGTGCGCGAGATCAAAAGCATCGAGACCCGCAAGGACGGCAACCAGCTTCAGATCCGGCGGCTCGATTGACCCAAAACACCAACCTGCGCGGCGCGGCCCTGATGGTGCTGGCCATGCTCGGCTTCGCCATCGAGGACGCGTTCATCAAGGCGCTGACCGACGCGCCAGCGGGCGCGCTCCCCATCGGCCAGGTCATCGCGATGCTGGGCCTCGGCGGCGCGGCGCTGATCGCGGTGATCCTGCGCGTGCAGGGCGCGCGGCTGTGGCACGCGGGGCTGACCCATTGGTCGATCTGGCTGCGCAACGGGGGCGAGATGATCGGCACGCTGGGCTTCGTGACCGCCATCGCGCTCATCCCCCTTTCCACCGCGTCGGCCATCCTTCAAGCCACCCCGCTCGTCGTGACGATGGGCGCCGCGCTATTTTTGGGGGAGGCGGTCGGCTGGCGCCGCTGGGCCGCGGTGCTGGTGGGCTTTGCCGGCGTGATGCTGATCGTGCGCCCGGGGATGGACGGGTTCAATTGGCTGTCGCTCTTTGCCCTGCAGGGGGTCCTCGGCCTCGCCATCCGCGACCTGGCCACCCGCCGCGTGCCGGCGAGCGCGACTGGCCTGCAGCTGAGCCTTCTGGCCTTCGCCACGCTGGTTCCGGCGGCGGGCCTGCTGATGTGGGGCGCCGGCACGCCGCCCGTGATGCCGCAAGGCGTGCAATGGGCGCTGATCGCCGGGTCGGTCGGCATCGGGGTCATGTGCTACTATTGCATCGTCCTGGCGATGCGCGTGGGCGAAGTCAGCTTCGTCACCCCCTTCCGCTATTCTCGCATCCTCTTTGCCCTGGTGATCGCGATGGTCTTCTTTGGCGAGCGGCCCGACACGCTGACCCTGACAGGCTGCGGGATCGTCGTCGCCTCCGGCCTCTACATGCTGTGGCGCGAGCGGGTGGTGAAGGCGTAGGAGGGGGCCAGCCCCCTCGCCCTGCGGGCTCACCCTCTGGCCAGGGTGCGAAGCGCGCGTCGTCCCGGCAGCGTGCTGCGCAGCAGCGCGCGAGAGGGAGTTGTTTTTGGCCAAGTGAAGGTGGGACGATGCGCGAGCGTGAGAAGTGCGCGTCGTCCCAGCAGCGCGCGAGAGGGTGTTGTTTTCGGCCAAGTGAAAAACGGGGTGGGCGCACCGCGATTTGGGTGAGCGCAAACAGGCTTTAGCTTCCGCTGCGCTGCGGCTATCAGGCGGCAATACCGCCAAAGGAACATCCCATGAGCACGATCATCGACATCCACGCCCGCGAAATTCTCGACAGCCGGGGCAATCCCACCGTGGAGGTCGACGTGACGCTGGAAGACGGCACGATGGGCCGTGCCGCCGTGCCCTCGGGCGCGTCCACCGGCGCTTATGAGGCGGTAGAACGGCGCGACGGCGACGCCGCCCGCTACATGGGAAAGGGCGTTCTGGACGCCTGCGCCGCCGTGAACGGAGAGATTGCAGAGGCTCTCGTCGGCATCGACGCGACCGAACAGGTCGAGATCGACAGCGCCATGATCGAGCTGGATGGGACCGACAACAAGGGTCGCCTAGGCGCCAACGCGATCCTGGGCGTGTCGCTCGCCGCGGCCAAGGCGGCGGCGGACTATACCGGCCAGCCGCTCTACCGTTATATCGGTGGCACCTCAGCCCGCACCCTGCCCGTGCCGATGATGAACATCATCAACGGGGGCGAGCATGCGGACAACCCCATCGACATCCAGGAATTCATGATCATGCCGGTCAGCGCGGCGAATATGCGCGACGCGGTGCGAATGGGTGCGGAGGTCTTCCATACCCTGAAGAAAGAGCTGACGGCCGCGGGCCTCGCGACAGGGATCGGGGATGAGGGCGGCTTTGCACCCAACATCAACTCCACCCGTGACGCACTTGATTTCATTTTGAAATCTATCGAAAAGGCGGGCTATATACCCGGCCAGGATGTCATGCTGGCCCTCGACTGCGCGGCAACGGAATACTTCAAGGATGGCGCCTATGTCCTTGCGGGAGAAGGGAAAACACTCTCATCCGACGAAAACGTGGCCTACCTGGAAGCGCTCGTGCGGGATTACCCGATCATTTCGATAGAGGACGGCATGTCCGAGGATGATTGGGATGGCTGGAAGGCCCTGACGGACGCCATCGGCAGCAAGGTGCAGCTGGTCGGGGACGATCTGTTCGTGACCAACCCCAAACGCCTGGCAGAAGGGATCGCCAAGGGCTGCGCAAACTCCATGCTTGTGAAAGTCAATCAAATCGGCAGCTTGACGGAAACACTTCAAGCGGTCGACATGGCCCACCGGGCGCGTATGACAAACGTGATGTCCCACCGCTCGGGCGAGACGGAGGATGCCACCATCGCCGATCTGGCCGTCGCAACCAATTGCGGGCAGATCAAGACCGGCTCGCTCGCCCGCTCCGACCGGCTGGCGAAATACAACCAGCTCATCCGGATCGAAGAGGCCCTAGGCGAAACCGCGATCTATGCCGGCTCCTCCATCCTGCGCTGATCTCGTGGCGGAGGCGGTGGCCCATCTGGGCCCGCGCCTCGCCCACGTCACCGCAAAGGCCAACCTGCCCCGCATCCGGGCCGAGGGGCTCCTGCCCGCCGCTGACCTCGCGCGCCGGGCGGGCATCGATCCGGCGCAGATCGTCCTGCGCCGCGACCGGCTGCGCGTCGGCGATGCGATCCTGAACCACCAGCGCCCCTTCCTCGCCGGGCTGAACGCCGCGCGGGTCTGGCTGACAGACCACACACCGGAGGCATGGGCCGCGCAGCTCGACACCCGCGTCTTCTTCTTCCCCGCCCGCCGCCGGGACACGTTCGAGCGCAGCTTCGAGGTGGAGACGGAGATCTTCTGGCTCGACACCGCGCGGCTGGTCGCCGCCTGCGCCGCGCGGCTGGACCTCTGCGCACTGAATTCCGGCAGCTTTCGCCAGATCCCCTCCGCGCCGGGCGCCAACCGCTACGACCGGAACCTGTCGATCTACCGCCCTCTCAAGGACGGCATCGCCGCCTTCCGCAGGCACCGCCGGGATGCGGGCCTCAAATCCGGCCTCGACAGCGTGAAGGAGGTCAGCCTCCGCGGCCCCCTGGACGCCGCCACGCTGGCCAGCGTAGCGTGCCTGGCATGATCATCCGCTCCGCCACGCCAGACGATATGGACCACGTCGCCCGCCTTTGCTGGGGCTACCGCGACGTGCTGACCGAACGGATGTCCCACGCCCCGGGCATGGTGGAGAAATACTACGCCAAGGACGCCTACGCCGCGCTGATTGCTGACCTGCCGCGCGTGCACGCCCGGCCCCGCGGCGACATCCTACTGGCGGTGCTGGACGCACCGGTGGGCTGCGCGATGTACTACCCGATCGCGCCCGAAGTGACAGAGATCAAGCGCATCTACGTCGCCCCCGAAGGCCGCGGCTGCGGCGCCGCCCAGGCGCTGATCGTAGAGGCCAAGCGCCGGGCGGCAGCGGATGGCTACCGCCGGATGGTGCTCGACACGGCGGACACGCTGACCGAAGCGATCACGCTCTACGGCAAGATGGGGTTCACTCCCTGCGCGCCCTTCTACGAGCCCGACCCCGCCTTCGCGCCCCATCTGCGCTTCTTCGACACGGCGCTAGCGTGACCGCGGCGGAGATCATCGCCCGCCTGCGCCTCGCGCCGCATCCAGAGGGCGGGCATTACCGCCAGACCTGGGCGGCGGACGGACCCGGGCGCCCCTCCGGCACGTGCATCTACTTCCTCCTGCAAGCGGGGGAGCGCAGCCATTGGCACCGCGTCGATGCGGCGGAGATCTGGCTTTACCATTCCGGCGCGCCCCTGCGCTTAAGGGTGGCGGAGACGAATACGGGTCCGGCGACCGCGCATCTGCTGACGCCCGATCTGAGCCAAGGCGCGCCGCAGCACATCATCCCCGCCCATCACTGGCAAAGCGCGGAGACGACGGGCGACTGGACCCTGGTCAGCTGCACCGTCAGCCCCGGCTTCACGTTCGACGGCTTCGACCTGGCCGCGCCAGGCTTCGATATCCCGGACGCCGCGCCTTGACCGCGGCCAAAAAGCGCGGGCCTGATTGCCCCGCAAGCGCTACCATCTCCGCATGAGAACGCATGTCGAGGCTTTGGCCGGGCTCACGCCCACCCAGCGCGCGGCCCTGACCGCCCGGTCGGATGCCAAGGGTCTGGTGCATCTGGCCTGGCATCTGGGCCTGATCGGGCTGACGGGGACGGGCATCGCGCTGCAGGTGCCGGGCTGGTGGCTGCTGATGCTGCCTCACGGGGTGCTGCTGGTGTTCCTGTTCACGCTCAGCCACGAATGCACGCACGACACACCGTTCCGCAGCCGCTGGCTGAACACCGCGGTCGGCCACGCGCTGGCGCCGGTGCTGGTGCTGCCCTTCACCTGGTTCCGCTACTTCCACTTCGCCCACCACAAGCACACCAACGATCCGGAGCGTGACCCGGAGATCACGGGCCACGGACGGCCGGAGACCTGGCGCGATTACCTGATCTACCTCAGCGGCTGGGGCTATTGGACCGGCGGCGCGCGCACCCTCTGGATCAACGCGTTCGGCCAGGTGGGTGCACCCTACCTACCCGCCCGTAAACATCCCGCCATCCGGCGGGAGGCGCGGCTGATCCTCGCGCTCTACGCCGTCGCGGCGCTGAGCCTTCTGGCCTCACCCCTTCTCCTCTGGCTCTGGGTGGTGCCGATGCTGCTCGGCCAGCCGGTCCTGCGCGCCTACCTTCTGGCGGAGCATGGGCTCTGCCCGCCGGTCGCTGACATGCTGGAGAATTCGCGGACCACGCGGACGGGCCGGATGGTGCGCGCGCTGGCCTGGAACATGCCCTATCACGCCGAACACCATGCCTACCCGGCGGTGCCGTTCCACGCCCTGCCGGCGCTGCACGCGCATCTGGCGGGTGATCTGAAATCGGTCTCGGACGGGTATACTGGCTTTACCGCGGCCTATCTGCGGCACCTCCGGGCCAGCTGAGCGTCCCGCCCGCCACCGCCGCGCGCACGCCGGTCGTGCCGGGGCACGACGTCGGCAGGCCGCGCGCCACGCGCACCGCCAGAAAGGCAAAGGCCTGCGCCTCCAGCATATCCCCGTCGAGGCCGACCGCCTCCACCGGGCGGACGGGACAGTCGAGGCCGGCCTCCAGCATCTGCATCATCACCGGGTTCTTGCGCCCGCCACCCGTCACCAGCACCTCCGCCGGCGGGGCCGGGCAATGATCCATAGCGCCCACAACAGCGGCGGCGGACATCGCGGTGAGGGTGGCTGCGGCATCGGCATCGCCCAGCTCCTGCACCAGGCTGATCATGGTCGGAAAATCGTTCCGGTCCAGCGATTTGGGCGGGATGCGGGCAAAGTACGGCTCGGCCAGGAACAGCTCGAGCGCCCCGGTCTCCACCCGGCCCTGCCGCGCCAGCGCGCCGTTCTCATCAAAGGGCAGGCCCCGGCGCGCCTGCATCAGATCGTTGAGCGGCGCGTTGGCGGGGCCTGTGTCGAAGGCCAGGAGCGCGCCCTCCGCCTCCGGCGCCTCGGCCCGCGGATCGACACAGGTGAGGTTGCCCACCCCGCCCAGGTTCAGGAAGGCCAGAGGAGCATCGCGCTCCAGATAACGCGCGCAGGCCCAGTGGTAGAACGGGGCCAGCGGCGCCCCCTCCCCGCCCAAGGCGACATCGGCGCTGCGAAAGTCCCAGACCACCGGCGTGTCCAGCGCCTGCGCCAGCGCCGCGCCATCGCCGATTTGCAAGGTGCCCCGGGTCCGGGGCGCGTGGGCCAAGGTTTGGCCATGAAAGCCGATCAGCGCGGCGTCGTCGATCTCGCTCAGCACGGCGACATGGGCCGCTTCAACGACGTCGGTGGCCGCATCGACCGCCGCGCCGTCCCAGTGGCCCAGTGCGGCGGCCAGGCGCGCGCGTTCGGGCGCGGTGTAGGGGCGGTACGCGGTCGGCCCAAAGCCAAAGATTTGGCGGCCATCGGTCTCGATCACCGCGGCGTCCACGCCGTCCAGCGACGTGCCGCTCATTGCCCCCAGCGCCCGGATCGGGGCGCTGTCCTGCCTGACCCGCATCTAAGCTTTTCCTTTGTCTTTGGGCCACCTATACGGGGGGCCGCACCTTCCGCCAAGGATCAATCAGATGGCCTTCACGCCCCGCTCCGAGTTTCTGAACGTGATGCAAACCCGCGGCTTCGTCGCCGATTGCACGGACTATCAGGGCCTCGACGATGCGCTGATGGGGGGCGCGCCTGTGGCGGCTTACATTGGCTACGACGCGACGGCGAAATCGCTGCATGTCGGGCACCTGATGAACATCATGGTCCTGCGCTGGCTGCAAAAGACGGGCCACAAACCCATCACCCTGATGGGCGGCGGCACGACCAAGGTGGGCGATCCCTCGGGCCGCGACACCGAGCGCAGCCTGCTGACGGCCGAAGGCATCGACGCGAACATCGCGGGGCTGAAACAGGTCTTTGCCAAGCTCTTGGATTATTCGGACACTCCGACCGGCGCAATGATGCTGAACAACGCCGAATGGCTGGACAGCTTGAACTATCTCGACTTTTTGCGGGATATCGGGCGGCACTTCTCCATCAGCCGGATGCTCAGCTTCGAGAGTGTGAAATCGCGGCTGGACCGCGAGCAATCGCTGTCCTTCCTCGAATTCAACTACATGATCCTGCAGGCCTACGACTTTATGGAGCTGAACCGCCGCTACGGCTGCGTGCTGCAAATGGGCGGGTCGGACCAATGGGGCAACATCGTCAACGGCATCGACCTGACGCGCCGGGTGCTCGACACCGAAGTCTACGGCCTGACGACACCGCTTCTGACCACGTCCGATGGCCGCAAGATGGGCAAATCGGCGGGCGGCGCGGTGTGGCTGAACGAAGACATGCTCAGCGCCTACGAATTCTGGCAGTTCTGGCGCAACACCACCGATGCCGACACGGGCAAGTTCCTGCGCCTCTTCACCGAATTGCCGGTGGAGGAATGCGACCGCCTGGGCGCCTTGGAGGGGTCGGAGATCAACGCGGCCAAGGTGATCCTCGCGAACGAGGTGACCGCCCTTCTGCACGGGGCCGAGGCGGCGCAAACGGCCGAAGCAACCGCGCGCGAGGTGTTCGAACGCGGCGGCGTGGGCGAGGACCTTCCGACCCTGACGCTCAGCGCGGCGGACGTGGCGGACGGCATCTCCATCGTGCAGCTGATCACCCGCGCGGGCCTCGCCAAATCCGGCAAGGACGCCAAGCGCCTGATCGCGGAGAACGGCGCCCGGCTGAACGACGCCCCGCTGAAAGATGCCGGCCTGATGATCGATGCCGACGCGCTGACCCAGCCCATCAAGCTGAGCGCCGGCAAGAAGCGGCACGCGCTTGTAACCTTGGGTTAGGGATGTCCTGGCCGGGACCGGGGGGCGGCTTCCCCCCGGACCCCCCCGGAGTTGTTTTTCGCCAAGTGAAAGGGGATCACTGGCGCGGGGCCAACCGGCGCGCGATTCTTGCTAGCCAAAAGAGGGAGACATCATGCAACTCAACACCACCGCCGCCATCGTGACCGGGGGCGCCTCTGGCCTCGGTGAGGCCACCGCCCGCCACTTCGCCGCCCAAGGCGCGCAGGTCACCCTGCTTGACCGCGATGCCGAGCGTGGGCCACGTGTCGCCGAAGAAATCGGCGGCCACTTTGTGCAGACCGACGTGACGGACGAGGCCTCCGTCCAGGCCGCCATCGCCTTCGCGAAAGACAAGATGGGCCAGATCACCGCCGCGGTGAATTGCGCCGGCATCGCCTACGGGATCAAGACAGTGGGCAAGGACGGCCCGCACGCGCTGGACGCCTTTCAGCGGACCATCGACATCAACCTCGTGGGCAGCTTCAACGTCTGCCGCCTCGCCGCCGCCGAGATGGCGCAAAACGCGCCCGAGCCCGACGGCGCCCGCGGCGTGCTGATCAACACCGCCTCCATCGCCGCCTTCGACGGGCAGAAGGGCCAGGCCGCTTATGCCGCCTCCAAGGGCGGCGTTGTCGGCATGACGCTGCCCATGGCGCGCGATCTGGCCTCTATCGGGGTGCGCGTGATGACCATCGCTCCCGGTATCTTCGCGACCCCTATGCTGGCCGGCCTGCCGGACGAGGTGCAGGCGAGCCTCGCCGCCGATGTCCCGAACCCCGCGCGCCTGGGCGACCCGGCGGAATACGGGCGCCTCGCCGGCTTCATCGTCGAGATGGGCTATCTGAACGGCGAAGTCATCCGCCTCGACGGCGCGCTGCGGATGCGATGAGCGCGCTGGAGGCGATGCGGGCGGGGGACTGGTATTCCTGCCTCGACCCCGCGCTTGAAAAGCTCCGCGCCGCGGCCCGCGAAGCCGTCCACGCCCACAACCTCGCCCCGCCGGAGGCGCGGATGGGGGCGGATTCGCCCTTGGCCAGCCTCTTCGCGGGTTGGGGCGGGGGCGCGCATATCGAGGCGCAATTTCACTGCTCCTACGGCTGTCACACCACGCTGGGCGCGGGCGTGTACCTCAACGCCGGCTGCGTGATCCTGGACAGCGCGGCGGTCACTATCGGCGACGGCACCCTGATCGGCCCGCGCGCGCAACTTATCTGCGCAGACCACCACCGCGACCCGAAAAAACGCCCGCTCGGCATCGAACGTGCTGCGCCTGTAACGATCGGCCGGCGGGTATGGATCGGGGCCGCCGCGCTGATCATGCCGGGGGTGACGGTCGGTGACGGGGCCATTGTCGCGGCGGGGGCTGTGGCCACCTGCGACGTGCCGCCCGGCGCGACGGTGGCCGGCGTGCCTGCACGAGTTCTTTAACGCAACCAGACGAACTCGACTTCGGGCAAACCGTCCGCGCCATCGCGGGTCTTGCCGGTCAGCGCAAACCCTTCGCGGGTATAGAAAGCATGCGCCCGCGTGTTGGCCGCATGCGACAAAAGCCACATGCGATCCCGCGCGTCCCGCACGCGCGTGAGCAAGGCTTGCCCTGCCCCGCTGCCCGGTTGTGCGGTGTAAAGGCCCATGACGATCTCATCCTCGCGGCTGTAGGACAGGTATCCGTCGACCGGGTCCCCGTGCACCCAATACTCGCGCACAGGGATCGCGGCCCGCATCATTCCTTCGAAATCCGCCAAACTATGCGCCTTAGGCATCCAAGGCGTTGCCTCGACCCAGGCATGCACAATCCGCGCACAGGCTGAAGCATCCTCAAGCCGCGCTAGTCTCGTAGCGGCCCGGTTTCGACGGAGGGATCAATAAAAGGGCTCATAAGGCTAGCGTACCGGCACACAGTGGTGGGTCAAGCCTCCGCCTTCTCAGCCAGCGCCAGCCACTCCTCTTCCGCGGCGCTGAGCTTCGTCTGCCGCTCGGTCAGGGCCTCGGTCGCCTTGGCGAACTTGACCGGCTCGCGGGTGTAGAGGTCCGGATCGGCCATCAGCTCCTCCAGCTTCCCGATTTCCGCCTCCAGCCGGTCGATCTCGGCAGGCAAGGCCTCCAGCCGGTGCTGCTCGGTGAAGCTGAGGCCCGATTTTGACGCCTTCGCCTTGGCGCCCGCGGTCTTGGCCGCCGGCTTGGGCTTCGCTTCCGCCTCCGCGCGGTCGGGGCGCTGCGCCAGGTAGTCCGACCAACCGCCGGCATAGACCGTCGCCCGGCCCTGCCCCTCCATCGCAATGGTGGTCACCGCCACGCGGTCGAGGAAGTCACGGTCGTGGCTGACCAGCAGGACCGTGCCGTCATATTGGCCAAGCAGATCCTGCAGCAGGTCTAGCGTTTCTACGTCCAGATCGTTGGTCGGCTCGTCCAGGACAAGCAGGTTGCTGGGTCGCGCCAGGATCTTGGCCAGCAGCAGCCGCGCCTTTTCCCCGCCCGACAGGCTGCGGACCGGCGCGCGCGCCTGCGCCTCGTCAAAGAGGAATTCTTTGAGATACCCGACCACGTGCTTGGGCGCCCCGCGCACCATCACCTGATCCGCCTTGCCGCTGACGCGCATGTTCGGGTCGCCCGTCAGGCTGTCCCAGAGGCTCATTTCGGGGTCGAGCTGGGCACGCGACTGATCGAACAGCGCGAGCTCGAGCCCCGTGCCCAGCTTGACGCTGCCCATGTCGGGCGCCTCCTGCCCGATCAGCATGTTCAGCAGTGTGGTCTTGCCCACACCGTTCGGCCCGACCAGCGCGATCCGGTCGCCGCGCATCACCGTCAGGTCAAAGGGCTTCAAGATCAACTTCTCACCATAAGCCTTTGAAATACCGTGCGCCTCGATCACCTTACGGCCCGATTTCGGCCCCGCCTCCAGCGCCATCGCCGCAGCGCCCTGCCGCTTGATCTGCGCCGCCCGTTCGGCGCGCAAATCCCCCAGCGCGCGCACCCGGCCCTGGTTGCGCTTGCGCCTTGCGCTGATGCCTTCCACGGCCCAGCGCGCCTCCGCCTTGATCTTGCGATCCAGCTTGTGGCGCTGCATGTCCTCGTCGTCCCAGGTCTTATCGCGCCATTCCTCGAACCGGGCAAAGCCGCGCTCCTGCCGGCGCACTTGGCCGCGGTCGATCCAAAGGGTCGCGCGGGTTAGCGCGGTCAGAAACGCCCGGTCGTGGGAGATAAGGACAAAGGCGGCGCGGGTGGCCTTCAGCTCGTCCTCCAGCCAGCCGATCGCCTCAATGTCCAAATGGTTGGTCGGCTCGTCCAGGAGCATCAGCTCCGGCGCCTCGGCCATCAGCCGCGCCAGCGCCGCGCGCCGCCGCTCCCCGCCGCTGGCCGTCGCAGGGCTGCGTGCGGGATCAAACTTCAGCCCCTCGCCCGCCCGCTCCACCTTGTAAAGCTCGCCGGGGTCCAGATTGGCGGAAGCGAAATCCCCCAGCGTTGCAAACCCGCTCAGATCCGGGTCCTGCTCCATATAGCCGACGCTCACGCCCGGCCCGGCGACAACCTCACCCCGGTCGGGCTCCACCAGGCCTGCCATAACCTTCATCAGGGTCGACTTGCCCGACCCGTTGCGCCCCACCAGCGCCACCCGGTCACCGGGCTGCACGATCAGGCTCAGATCGTCAAAGACCGGATCGCCGCCAAAGGTCAGGGAGATGTCGGTCAGTTGGAGGGAGGGAACACGCGCCATGACCGGCACCTAGGCCCGACCGAAAGCGGCGTCAATATCCTGTACAAGTTGGGTTTCGGCCCCAAAAATCCTGTACAAGTTGCGCAAAACACCTTCCCCCCGTTCACTTGGCCAAAAACAACTCCGGTGGGGGGTCGCCTTTGGTTGCGCCATTTGTCTGAGCGACCAATGGCGACGGGAGAGGCCACTCCCCCGGCGGGGGTCTGGGGGCAGCGCCCCCAAGCCGGTCACGCCGCAAAAGCGGCGCGTAATATCTACCCCACCACCGCTCGCAAAAGCCGCTTGCGCGCCGGGGGGATCGCCCCAATTTCCACCCCGGTGAAGACGTGCAGCGTGTTCATCTGCCGGTCCACCACCGCATGATCGCTGACCCACGCGCCCATCGCCAGATATGTCCGTAGGAGCGGCGGCATCAGCCGCATCGCTTTCTTGGCATCGGGCGTGCGCCGAAGACGGGCAGCAAAGTCGAAAATATCCGGCGCCTTGACCCGCGGCAGCCATCGCTTGGGCGCCAGGTGCCGCGCCTTGAGCATAGCGAAGGCATCGAGATAGTCCGCCGTCTCTGTCCCGGCGAACGAGGCGCAGCCGAACAGCAGCTCTACGCCGTTCTCGTCGACATAGGCCGTCATCGCCCCCCACGCCGCGCGCAGGATGTCGGGATGCGAGGCGTCCGGGTGCACGCAGAAGCGGCCCATCTCCACCATCTTTCCCTCGTATGCCTCCAGCGCGCTCAGCTCGTAATACTGCGCCGAGTAGCTGTGCGAGATGTCGGCCCCGACCAGAGGCAACATCCGGAAACAGCAGACCAGCCGCTCCGTCGTCGCCTCGAAGATCAGGATATGAGCGCAGGACGCATCGAACCGGTCCGCCTCCGCCACGCCGAAGCACAGCGCGCGAAGGGCACGGGCGGCGGCCAGATCCTCCGGCCCGCTGGCCTGGCGCACGACGTAGCGCCCCTTTGTCAGCGAAATCATCGCGGTGATCCTTGCCTACTGCCTGCCCTGGTATGTGGCCTGGTGTTTGGCCTCGGGGCGCGACCTAGCACGCAGCGCGCGACAGTCCCGTGACGGATCAGAGGTTGGGACCGATGCGGCCCAGATTGCCGATCAACTGGCGCAGGAAGGTCTTGTCGGAGACGCCCGATTCCGTGACCCTGGTCTGCAGGCGCACGACGCGCCCGTCCTGCAGGCCGAACGTCTCGATATTGCGGATCACACCCGCCTCGTCGAAGCTGATGGCGAGCACTTCACGCTCCACCACCTGCCGCTCCAGAAAGGCGAAACTGCGCACCCGGCTGCGCACGTAGTAATACGCGCCACCGTCGACCGCCCCGCTTGCCCCCGGCGAGCCCGCAATATCCTCGACCGAGGCGCGGGTATCGACGCCCACGACCAGCTGGTCCAGGTCTTCCTGCGGCGGGATATAGCCGTGATTGCGAAAGGTCGCGCTGCACGCGCTCAGAGCCACCAGCGCCAGAACCACGCCGAAGATCCGCACCAGGCTCAAAACTCCGCTCATCCGTCGACCCTTCGTCATGGCCCAAAAGGTGGGCCCAAAATACGGGGCCTTGCCCAGACCCCCAATCGCTCATACGTCCCCTACCAACCAAACCGGACCTGTTCAAGAAAGCTGTCATGACCGCGCCCAGCCCCCACGCCCTGCGCACCGCCGATCTGCCCACGGGCCGCCCCGCCGCCTTTGCGCTCGCGCCGGAGACGGCCGAGCGGGCGCAAATCGCCGCGCAGCTGGACCTGTCCGAGCTGCGCAAACTGCGCTTCGACGGGCAGATCGCGGCGCAGGGCAAGCGCGATTTCGCCCTGGAGGGCACGCTGGGCGCAACGCTGGTGCAGCCCTGCGTGGTCACGCTGGAGCCCGTCGTCACCCGCATCGACACGCCGGTCTTTCGGGTCTTTGCGGCCGATTACGCCGTGCCAGAGGACAGTGAGGTCGAAATGCCCGAAGATGACAGCGTGGAGCCACTGGGCCCCTGGATCGACCCCTGGGCCGTGATGATCGAGGCGCTCAGCCTCGCTGTGCCACCCTATCCGCGCAAGGACGGTGCGGACCTTGGGGAGGCACAATTTGCGGCCCCCGGCGTGACGCCCATGACGGACGAAGCGGCCCGTCCTTTCGCAGGCCTGGCCAGCCTGCGGGACCGGTTGAAAGACACGTAAAAACCGCTTGCAAAGCGGCCGCGCGGCAGTATTTTTCGGCGCTCATGTATTTTGGGTGGACTTAGCCGCGGGCCGGGCCTACACGGCGCCCCAGCATCCGATCCTAGACCTCAACGCTGCTGGCCGCTCGCCGGGTGGCGCTCAACAGAAAAAGGCCGCTCACAATGGCTGTGCAACAGAACAAAGTCTCGAAATCGCGCCGCAACAACCGCCGTGCGCACGATTCCCTCGTGGCTGCCAACCCGAATGAATGCCCCAATTGCGGTGAGCTGAAGCGCCCGCACCACATCTGCGGGGCCTGCGGCCATTACGGCGACGCCGAAATCGTGCCGATGACCGACGAGATCGAGATCGAAGACGACGCAGCCTAAGCCAGCGGGGCACGAGCAGCCGGACATGACCAGCGCGCGGCCCCGCATCACGATCTCCGTTGACACGATGGGGGGCGATCAAGGCCCCGCCACCGTGATCGCGGGCTGCGCCAAGTCCGCCAAGAAAAACCCCGACATCGCGTTCATCCTGCACGGCCCCCGCGCCGAGTTGGAATCGCTCGCGGCCCGGCGCAAGCAATTGGCCGGGCGCGTGTCCTTCGTCGATGCGGCGGGCGTCGTGTCGATGGACGATAAGCCCAGCCAGGTCGTGCGGCAGGGCAAAGACACCTCTATGTATTCGGCCATCGAATCCGTCCGCGCGGGCGAGGCGGATGTTGTGGTCAGCTGCGGCAATACCGGCGCGTTGATGGCGCTGTCGATGATCCGCTTGCGCAAGTTGCCGGGCGTGAACCGCCCCGCCATCGCCGTCCTGTGGCCGAGCCGCGCCGCCAGCGGCTTCAACGTGATGCTGGATGTGGGCGCCGACGTGCGCGCCGATGCGGCCGACCTGGTGCGCTTTGCCCTGATGGGCGCCAGCTACGCCCGCAACGGGCTGGACCTGCCCCGCCCGCGGATCGGCCTTCTGAATGTCGGCACCGAAGAGCACAAAGGCCGGTCCGAGCTACACGACGCCTACGAGCTGATCGCCGCCCGCGCGAACGAGGCGAGCTACGATTTCATCGGCTTCGTCGAGGGCAGCGATATCCCCGGCGACCGCGCCGACGTCATCGTCACCGACGGCTTCACCGGCAACGTCGCAATCAAGACGGGCGAAGGCACGGCGGGCCTGGTGGGTGAAAAGCTGCGCGAGGCGTTCCGCTTCTCTCCCCTGTCGCGGCTGGCGGCGGTGCTGGCCTATACTTCGCTGCGACGCCTGCAAAAGCGGATCGACCCGCGTCGCGTAAATGGCGGCGTGTTTCTGGGCCTGAACGGCACGGTGGTCAAATCCCACGGCTCGGCGGATGCGACGGGCGTGTCGGCGGCGATCAAGCTTGCGGCGCAGCTGTCGGCTTCGGACTTCAACGCCAAACTGGCCGCGCGCGTCGCCACGGTCCTGCCGCAGGACGGCACCGTATGATCCGCGCCCAGCTGACGGGAATGGGCCACTACCTGCCGGCCCGCGTCATGCCCAACGCCTGGTTCGAGGATCGGCTGGACACGTCCGACGAGTGGATCCGCGCCCGCTCCGGCATCGCGCAGCGGCACTTTGCCGGCCCGGATGACACGACATCGTCGATGGGCGCTGCGGCGGCGCGGGACGCGCTGCGGATGGCCGGGCGCGATATCTCGGACATCGACGCGATCATCGTCGCCACTTCCACCGCCGATCTGACCTTCCCGTCGGCCGCGACGATGGTGCAGGACGCGCTGGGGATGACGCATGGCTTTGCCTTCGACGTCCAGGCGGTGTGCGCGGGCTTCGTCTATGCCTTAGCCAATGCCAACGCGCTGATCGTGTCGGGCCAAGCCACCCGCGTGCTCGTCATCGGGGCGGAGACGTTCAGCCGGATCATCGACATGGAGGACCGCAGCACGTGCGTGCTCTTCGGCGACGGCGCCGGTGCGGTCCTGCTGGAAGCGGGCACGGGAGACGGTTCTGCCGCCGACAGGGGGATCCTCGCCTGCGATCTCAACTCCGACGGGCGGCTGCGCGATCTGCTCTACGTCGATGGCGGCGTCAGCACCGGCACGACGGGCTATCTGCGGATGCAGGGCAACCAGGTCTTCCGTCACGCAGTGGAAAAGCTGTGCGCCACGGCGGAAACGGCGATGGCGCGGGCGGGTGTCGGTGCGGCGGATGTCGACTGGATCGTCCCGCACCAGGCCAATATCCGGATCATCCAGGGCACGGCCAAGAAGATGGGCGTGCCGATGGACCGCGTCGTCGTGACCGTTCAGAACCACGGAAATACCTCCGCCGCGTCCATCCCGCTGGCGCTGTCGGTCGCGCAGGCGGAGGGCAAGCTGGCGCCCGGCCAGTTGATCGTGACCGAAGCCATCGGCGGCGGCCTCGCCTGGGGGGCGGTGGTGCTGCGCCTCTGAGCGCTTGGGGCAGAATCAACACCGGCACGCAACCTCCTGTTATTGACTCGGAAAAACCGCTGCCCCTATGGTTGCGGCAAGTTTGCAAGGGGACGGGGATGGCCGAAAAGACGTTGACGCGGATGGACTTGTCAGAGGCCGTCTTTCGCGAGGTGGGCTTGTCGCGCAACGAAAGCGCGCAATTGGTCGAAGCGGTGCTGGAGCATATGTCGGATGCGCTGGTGCGCGGCGAGCAGGTGAAAATCTCCAGCTTCGGGACCTTTTCGGTGCGGGACAAATCGGCCCGGATCGGGCGCAATCCCAAGACCGGAGAGGAAGTGCCGATCAACCCCCGCCGCGTGCTGACGTTCCGCCCATCGCACCTGATGAAGGACCGCGTGGCCGCCGGCAACAAGGCATGAGCAAAAGCGCGGGCGCGTTCCGCACAATCTCCGAAGTAGCGGAGTGGCTGGGCGTTCAGACCCACGTTCTGCGGTTCTGGGAAAGCAAGTTCACCCAGGTGCGCCCGGTCAAGCGCGCGGGCGGTCGGCGGTATTACCGCCCCGCCGACATGCTGCTGTTGGGTGGCATCCGAAAGCTGCTGCACGACGACGGGTTAACGATCAAGGGCGTGCAGAAGATCCTGCGCGAGCAGGGTATGGCGGCGGTGGCGGACCTCTCCCAGCCGCTGGACGATATCGAGGTTGACGGTGTGACCGCCCCCGTGGCCGACCCGGCCCCTGCCCCAACGCCAAGCGCCAGCGTGACGCAGCTGCCCCTGCCTGGCACAGAAGCGCCGCCGGCGCCCACCGTCCCGGCGGAGGCAACACTAGAAGCCGCCGAACAACCTGAACCCCAGGAGGATAAGGTCGTCGAGATCGCGGCTACCCCGGACAGAACCGAGGCCAAAATCCCCGAGCCCTTTGATGCGGCTCCCGATTCCCCGAGCGATCCGTCCCTTGATGAGGGGTCCGAGGCGGCGGTGGCAGACGAGACCAATCTTGTAGCGGATGACGCGGCTACCAAAACTGCAGACGCCGAACCTGCAGCGCCGACCGCGTCCCCCTCGGACCCGGCACCTGTGGCCGATGACGCAGACGCGCCGCCCCCGGACCGCGCGCCGGACGACGGGCCCGTGCTGCCCAGCTTCCTCCGCCGGCCCGAAGACCGGGCACCGGCCCTCGCCTTCACGGAGGCCGACATCACAGAGCCGCCGCGCTCCGACACGCTGGAGGTTCCGCCCGGCCTCATGGCCCGCCTCGCCTTTGCCCCGCAGATGAGTGCGGAGGCGCGGGCGGAGGCCGCACCGCTCGTCCGCCGCTTGGCCGCCGCCGCGGGCCGCATGCACGCGGGCTAGCTTTTGGCCTTGCGGCACCGCGCAATTCCGGTAAGACACATCCAGAGCGGGCTATGGCGCAGCCTGGTAGCGCGTCCGTCTGGGGGACGGAAGGTCGCAGGTTCGAGTCCTGCTAGCCCGACCAAAACCACACCGCCCGCGAGTCGGAAACGGCGCGCGGGCGTTGGTGTATCCGGGGGAAGCGCATGACAGGGGTCCTGCCCAGCCAGCAGATTGCCGGGCTGATCGACAGCGGCGCATTGGGGGCCAGCACGGCCATCGGGGATGCGCAAATCCAGCCCGCCAGCCTCGATCTGCGCCTCGGCACCCGCGCCTACCGCGTCCGCGCCTCGTTCCTGGCAGGTCACGGCACTGCTATCGCGGACCGCCTGCCGGGCCTTTCGATGCACGAGATCGATCTGAGCCAGGGCGCCGTGCTGGAGAAGGGCTGCGTCTACGTCGTGCCGCTGATGGAGCATCTGGCCCTGCCCGCCGGCATCCAGGCGGTGGCGAATGCCAAATCCTCGACCGGGCGGCTCGACCTGCTCACGCGGCTAATCACCGATGGCGGGACGGAGTTTGACCGCATCCCGCCGGGCTATACCGGCCCGCTTTACGCAGAGATCTGTCCGCGCTCCTTCTCCGTCCTGGTGCGGCCCGGAATGCGGCTGAACCAGATCCGGTTTTCAAGCGGGCAGGCAATCCTCGACGACACGGCGCTGCGGGCGCTGCACGACGCGTCGGGCCTGGTGAACGGCGAAGCGGTGATCGACAGCGGCCTGGGCTTTTCGGTAGACCTGCGCCCCGCCACGGGAAGCCTCGTCGGCTACCGCGCGAAGCCGCATACGGGCGTGATCGACCTCGACCGGATCGGGCACTACCCCCCGTCCGCGTTTTGGGAAGAGGTGCACAGCGAAACCGGGCAGATCATCCTCGACCCCGGCGCGTTCTACATCCTCGTCAGCCGCGAGGCGGTGCACATCCCGCCGCTCTATGCCGCTGAAATGGCGCCGTTTTTGGCAATGGTGGGTGAATTCCGCGTGCACTACGCGGGCTTTTTCGACCCCGGCTTCGGGCACGCAGCCGCGGGCGGTGCGGGCGCGCGCGGCGTGCTGGAGGTGCGCTGCCACGAGGCGCCCTTCGTGCTGGAGCACGGCCAGATTGTTGGCCGCCTCGTCTACGAGCGGATGGCCGAAGCGCCGGAGGTTCTCTACGGCGCGGGCCTTGCGTCGAACTACCAGGGTCAGGGCCTCAAGCTGTCCAAACACTTCGCCGCGCCGTCCGGCGCGTAAGCCGCGTGGCTTAGTAGAGCGCGGGCACCGTGAGGGGCGCGAAGGCGCTCTGGGTCACCGGGCTTTCCGGCTGCGCGGGCGCTTCGGTGACCGCGACAGGCTCCGTGCCGCGTGTCTGCACGTCCTGCAGGAAGTCGGCGATGTTGTCCGCGGCGTCTTTCTTCGCCTCGCCCAAAAGCGTCGTCGGCAGTTTCGCAACGCCGCGCAGCGGGTCCGCAGCAGCGGGCATGGCGAGCGTCGTAAGAGCGGCTGCGAGGGCCGTCATGCGCATCAGAGTCATTGATCTGCTCCTTGGTTTCACGTCTCGTTAACCAACGTATCCACCAACAATGGCACAATCTGGGCGCGTATCGGTTTTTTGCGCGAAAAATCCGGGGCGTTACATCCGGTTCATCCGGCGCGCCTGACGCATGGCAGTTTTCACCTGCTTGGCCTGCCGGTTGCCGCCTTGGCCCTGACCGTGGCCCTGTCCCTGGCGATTGCCCCCGCCCTGACCCTTGCCGCGCTTCTTGCCGGTCGCGGCGTTGATGCCCGCGTCAATACCGCGGTTGACGACCCGGCGCATGATCACACGCATGATCATGTTGACTATTTGATTAACGCCCATCTCGTGCCTCCAAAAACTGCCTTTTGCGCAATATAGCGTTCGATTGCGGCGATTTTGAGGATCACTCCTCGAAAAGCTCCGACTGGCCCTCGTCCTCGCCCGGCTCTTCGCTGCCAGTCCCGGGGGCGGGCCGGTTTTCCAGAAGGCCCGCCGCGCGCAGCTCCTTCAGGCCCGGCAGATCGCGCGCGGTCTCCAGCCCAAAATGATCGAGGAAAGCGGGTGTGACGACAAACGTTACGGGCCGGCCCGGGGTCATCTTGCGCCGGCCCAGACGGATCCATTCCAGTTCCAACAGCTGATCGACCGTGCCCCGAGAGACGGAGACGCCGCGGATCTCTTCAATCTCCGCGCGGGTGACGGGCTGGTGGTAGGCGATGATCGCCAGCGTCTCGATCGCCGCGCGGGACAGCTTGCGCGTCTCCACCGTTTCCTTCTGCATCAGGAAGCCCAGGTCCCCGGCGGTGCGGATCGCCCAGGCATCGCCCACGCGCCGCACCTCCACCCCGCGCCCTTCGTAGCGTTTGCGCACGTGGACCAGCGCCTCGGCCGGATCGCAGCCGTGGGGCATGCGGGCGGCAAGCTCCGCCACACTCACGGGGGCGGTGCTGGCGAACAAGATCGCCTCGACCATGCGCTCTTGCTCGGCCATGGGCGGCGCGTCGAACAGGCTCTCTTCGGGCTCCATCAATCCTTCCTGCGCACTTCGATGGGGGCGAATGTCTCCCCCTGGCGGATCTCCAGCCGGCCTTCTTTGACCAGCTCTAGCGTGGCGGCGAAGGTCGAGGCGGTGGCCGAGCGCCGGCGCCCCGGCTCCCCCGTCCAGCCGTCGGGCAGATAGCTGGAGATATCGGTCCAGGTACCCGCGAACCCGATCAGCCCGCGCATCCGGCCCAGCGCTTCTTCCATAGTAAAGACGCTGTCGCGGTCCATGACGAAGGGGCGAAATTCGTCCCGTGTGCGGATGCGGGCATAGCCCTGCATCAAATCCAGGAGCGTCGCGGTGTAGCGCACGGTGCGGATGCGCGTGACCTCTTCGGACTGGCCGCGGGCAAAGATATCGCGACCCAGCCGGTCGCGGGCCATCAGCTTGGCAGCCGCGTCGCGCATCGCCTGAAGCCGTTCGAGCTGGAAGGCGAGGTGGGCGGCAAGCTCTTCGCCGCTGGGCCCCTCCTCCTCCGGGTCGGGGGGCAGCAGCAGCCTTGATTTCAGGAAAGCCAGCCAGGCGGCCATGACCAGGTAATCCGCCGCCAGTTCCAGCCGCAGCGCCTTGGCGCGTTCCACGAAGGCCAGGTATTGCCGCGCCAGATGCAGGACGGAGATGCGGCGCAGGTCCACCTTCTGCGTCCGGCTGAGGGTCAGAAGCAGGTCCAAAGGCCCCTCGAACCCGTCGACGTCGACGATCAGGGCCTCGGCGGCGAGGCGGTCCGCGACGGACATCACATCTTCCTGAAAGCCGTTTTGCTCAGCCATCGCCCTGCCCGCCCATAAGCGCCTCAAGTTCGGCGTCCAGGACGGAAAAGTCAACATGGGCGGGGCGGCGGCGGGCCATCACGGCGTCCGCGCGCGCCTGTGCCCCCGGCGTCATCGTGCCCGCCGCGGCGGCGACCGCCTGCCGTTCGGCCAGCGTGCCGTTGCAGTGCAGAACCACATCGCACCCCGCCGCAATCGCGCTCGCCGCGTTGGCCGCAAGATCACCCTGTAGGGCGTTCATCGCGATATCGTCGGTCATCAGGAGCCCTTCGAAGCCGATGTCCTGGCGGATCACCTCGATCACCTTGGGCGACAGGGTCGCGGGCGCCTCATCCAGCGCGGCGTAGACGATGTGCGCCGTCATCGCCATCGGCATGTCCGCCAAGGCGGCGAAGGGCGCGAAGTCCCAACCGTTCAGCGCGTTGCGGCCGGCGGCGACGCGCGGCAAATCAAAATGGCTGTCCATCGTCGCGCGCCCGTGGCCGGGAATGTGCTTCACGATCGGCAGCACGCCGTGGTCGAGCATCCCCTGCCCCGCCGCGCGGCCCAAAGCCGCGACTGTTTTGGGGTCCGTGCCGTAGCAGCGGTTGCGCAGGAAATCGTGCGTCATCCCTTCGGCCACGTCGACCATAGGCGCGCAATTGCTGTCGATACCGATGGCCGTCAGCTCTTCGGCGATGAGGGCATAGCGCAGGTACATCGCGCGCTCGGCCCGCGCGCCGGCAGCAGCCACGAAGTCGAGCGGCGGCAACCATTCCCGCCAGATCGGGGCGCGCAGGCGCTGCACCCGCCCGCCTTCCTGATCGATGGTAATGAGGCAATCGCGCCCCACCGCGTTGCGCATATCGGCGCACAGGGCGCGCACCTGGTCCGGATGCTCGATATTGCGGGCAAACAGGATGAAGCCGAACGGATCTGCCTCGCGGAAAAAGGCGATCTCGTCGGCGCTCAGGCGCAGGCCGTCCGCGTCGAGGATCGTCGCGCCGCAAGTGCGCGAGGGTCCATCGCACTGGCTCACCGCGTGACGACCGGGATGCAGTCCTGACCGGCGGCAACCAGCGCGTTGCAGAAGCGGCGCGCCTCCGCCAGATCGGCAAAGCCGTGGGCGCGCAGGCGGTAGAACGTGCGCCCGCCCGATTGCGCGCGCTGCACGACGCGGTCTTTCCCGCTCAGCTGCGCGCCGAACCGGGACTGGAACCGTGCCCATTCGGAGCGTGCAACCTCCGCGCTGTCATAGGCGCCCAGCTGCGCGAGCCGGGTGCCAGCGGGCAGCGCCGCGGCGTCCATCTCTGCGGGCTGGGCAGGTGCGGGGGCGGCGCGGGTCTGCACCACCTGCGCCGGCGCGCCGGCGGGGCGCAGCTGGGGACGCAGGGACAGGTTCATGCCAGGACCGGACAGGACCGCGGGCACAGGCTCTGGCACCGCGGCGCCGGGATCGGGATCGACCGGCGCCGGCGCGACGATGGGGGCAGCCGTCGCCACGCGCACGGGCGGGGCCTCAGGTGTCTCCTCGGCGATGATCGGTGCGACGCCTTCGGTCAGCGCCGCGACGACATCCGCAACGCTCTGGTTCTGGAGGGAGACGGTCACGGGATCGGGCTGTTGCACCTCTGCCACGGGGGCGGGCGCGGGCGCGATGTCCTCGTCCTGCAGCTCCACCTGCTGGGGGGCCAGCAGCAACGTGTCCGCCGGCGCCGCCGCAGTGCCCAGGGCGGCAACCTCGTTCACCGCAAGGCCCGTGTTGCGCGCCATCTGGCCGCCGGGATCTTCGGGCCGCACGCGCATCTCACCCGCGGCGGCGCGCACCACGGGGATGCCGCTGACATCGCGCGCGACCAGCTTGTAGCCCCACACCCCCACCCCGACGAGCAGCGCGAGCGACAGCGCCGCGCCGGTCAGATGGGTCAGCACTTTCAAAGGGTTGGCGCTCTGCGGCGCGGTGTGGAAGGCGCGCGGATCATACCCGGTCGCGCCCATCTGGTGGGTGGTGTGCACGTCTGCCATGTCTGCCTCGCTGCCCAGGCGGATCATCGCCGCCCGGATCAAGTATCACTGCTCAGAGCCTGCGTGCCGCGCTTTTGTCAGCGCAGTTCGTCCGCAGGTGCCACACCAAGGATACCAAGGCCGGTGGCAATTACAATTCCCGCCGCGCGCGCGAGCGCGATTTTTGGCAAGGAGGTGCCTTCCTCCGCTTGGAGGAAGCGCAAAGCGGGCACGTCGTTGCCCCGGTTCCACAGGGCGTGGAAGACGCTTGCCAGCTCGTAGAGGTAGAAGGCGACGCGGTGCGGCTCGTTAGCGGCGGCGGCCCCTTCCACGAGGCGCGGCCATTCGGCCAGCTTGGCGGCCAGCGCCAGCTCGGCGGGATCATCCAGACCGCGAAGGTCCGCGGCGCCCAAGCGCGCATCGCTCAGGTCCCAGCCCGCCTCGCCCCCTTTGCGCAGCACCGACATCATCCGGGCGTGGGCGTATTGGACGTACCAGACAGGGTTTTCCTTGGATTGCTCCAGCGCGGCGGTCAGGTCGAAATCGAACATCGCGTCGTTCTTGCGCGTCAGCATCATGAAGCGGGTGACGTCCGGGCCGACCTCATCCACCACGTCGCGCAGGGTCACGAACGTGCCCGCCCGCTTGGACATCTTGAATTCCTGGCCGTCTTTGAAGAGCTTCACCAGCTGCGTCAGCTTGATGTCGAGCGGAACCTGCCCGCCCGACAGGGCGCTGACAGCCGCCTTCATCCGCTTGACGTAGCCACCGTGATCGGCGCCGAAGACGTCGATCAGCGCATCGAAACCGCGGCTGACCTTGTCGTAATGGTAGGCGATGTCCGGCGCGAAATAGGTCCAGGCGCCGTCCGATTTCATCACGGGCCGGTCCACATCGTCCCCGTGTTCGGTCGATTTGAAGAGCGTCTGCTCCCGCGGCTCCCAATCCTCGGGCTTCTTGCCCTTGGGCGGCTCTAGCACGCCTTCGTAGATCAGGCCCTTGCCGCGCAGATCGTCCAGCGCCGCCTCAATCCGGCCCGTCCCATACAGCGATTTTTCGGAGAAGAAGATATCCATCTCGATCCCGAGCGCGGACAGGTCGCCGCGGATTAGGTCCATCATCGCGTCGGTCGCAAACTCGCGGACCTCCTCGAGCCAGAATTGCTCCCCCTTGTCCACGAAACGGTCGCCGACCTTTTCCTTCAGCGCCTGGCCCACGGGCACGAGGTAATCGCCCGGATAGGTCCCATCCTCGAAGGCGACGGCCTGACCATGCGCCTCTAGATACCGGAGGTAGACGGACCGGGCGAGCACATCGACCTGCGCGCCGCCGTCGTTGATATAGTATTCGCGCGTCACCTCATGGCCGGTGAAGGCCAGCAAGGCCGCCAGCGCATCACCAAAGACCGCCCCGCGCGTGTGCCCGACATGCAAAGGGCCGGTTGGGTTGGCGGAGACGTATTCGACGTTAACCTTCCGCCCCTGCCCCAGGCCGGAGGCGCCGAAGCGCGTGCCGTCCGTCAGCACCGCGCCGACCACGCCCTGCCACACTTCGGGCGCCAGCCGCAGGTTCAAAAAGCCGGGGCCCGCGACCTCCGCGCTGGTGATGCGCGGGTCGGCGGCCAGCGCGCCGGCGAGCGCTTCGGCGACATCGCGCGGCTTTTGGCCCGCGGGCTTGGCCAGCACCATCGCCGCGTTCGTCGCCATGTCGCCATGCGCCGGATCGCGCGGCGGCTCGACCGTCACCGCGCGCGTCTCCAGCCCCTCGGGCAGCGTGCCAGCGGCGACCAGGGCGTCGATGGCGCCCAAAACGAGCGTGCGAATGTCGGCGAAAAGGTTCATGACTGCGTCCGGATAGCTGAGGTCGGGTGGGGTGTAACAGGATGGCAAAGGGGGTCAACATCGCCGCGATCCTTACCGTGCTCGCCATGGCCGTGGTGATCGCCGCGATCGCGGGCGAGCTGCGGCGCCCCGGCCTGACCTGGGCGAGCGGTCCGCTGTGGTACCAAGCGCTCGAAGTGCATCGGTTGACGGCCGCGGCGGCATGTCTGGCCCTGGCCGCAGTGCTGGGCCCCAGATGGGTGCGGTGGGCGGCCCTCGCGGTGGCGCTGGGGGTGCCCGTGGTCGCTGCACTCGTCGTCGGAGCAAGCGATGCACCGCCCAGCGCCATTCGCACACCACTTCTGCGCGGCCTCATCGCGCTGCACCCCACGGTGCAGGCCGTCACGTTCTACCTGCCGCTGGGCTTGATGTGGGCTGCGGCCCTGATGGCCACGGGGCAAGGGGCCGGCGCGCACGCAAGGCTGGCGCGGATTTCCTTAGCATTCATAGCGCTCGGCACGTTTGGCTTTGCCAGCGTTGGGTTGGCCGCAAGCGACATCACGCTCTTCGACACCGTCTTTATTCTGCCGGCCCAGCACGTGCCGACCTTCGCCATCCTGTCTTGCACCGCTTTGTGGGCGGCGCAGCGCGCGCGGCCCCGATTTGCCCCCTTCTGGTCGGGCCTGATCCACCTAACGCTTGGGATCGCCGCGCTGTTTTGGGGCTTTGCGGTGTTATCGCTGGGCAGGGTCGGCATGCCGCGCCGCTATCCCGATTACCCAAACGCCATCGCCGGCTTACAGGGCTTTGCCAACGATGTGGCACTTGCAGCGCTGGCGATCACGGCCCTGTATGCCTTGGCGTGCGCGGCTAAGCGCAAACGCCGGTAGATCGGGTGCCCTGCGCCGCGGTCGGCGGCCACAATCTCCGTTTTTGCGCCCGTTTATCTCTGCACCCCGAAGACCGTTCAAAGGCCAGGCGGTACCAGCCTCACTTGGCGCCGTCGCCGCCACAGAGACGCGCGTGCTCTTGCAGGGCGAAGCGGTCCGTCATGCCGGAGATATAGTCAGACACCAGCCGCGCCATCGCGGTGCGGTTGCCCGCCGCCTCGGTCACCTCCGGCTGCCAGCGGGGCGGCAGCAGCGCGGGGCGCGCCAGGTAGATCGGGAAGAGGTCGTGGATGACTTCGGTCACCGCGGCGCGCTTCTCCATCACCGGGCCGGAGCGGTACATGCGGGAGAAAAGAAAGGCGCGAATTTCCTGCAGATCCGCCCAGCACTGGTCCGAGAAGCGGATCACCGGCGCGCCGAAACGGCGAATCTCGGCGGCATCGCGGGCGCCGGACGCCTCCAGCAGCCCAAGCGACGTGTCGATCACATCGCTGACCATCGTGCCGAAGATGCGGCGCAGCGCCTCGTGCCGCCGCCGGTTGGGATCGAGGTCGGCATAGGCCGCATCGACCGCGGCAAACGCCTCCCGCGCGATGGGCAGCGCTGCGATGTCCGCATCGGTAAAGAGGCCCGCGCGCAGACCATCCATCATGTCGTGGTTGTTGTAGGCGATATCATCGCTCAGCGCGGCGACCTGCGCCTCCGCACTGGCGTGCGTGTGCAGTTCCAAATCGTGGCGGGCGTCGTATTCGGCCAGGGCGAAGGGCAATGTGCCGGTGACCGGCCCGTTGTGCTTGGCGATCCCCTCCAAACATTCCCACGTTAGGTTCAGCCCATCGAAGGCGGCGTAGTGGCGTTCCAGCCGGGTGACGATCTTGATCGCCTGGGCGTTGTGATCGAACCCGCCATGGGGCGCCATCAACTCGGCCAGCGCATCCTCGCCCGTATGGCCGAAGGGCGGGTGGCCCAGATCGTGCGCCAGGGCGACGGCCTCTGTCAGATCGGTGTTGAGGTCCAGCGCCCCGGCGATTGTGCGCGCGACCTGCGCGACCTCGATCGAATGGGTCAGCCGGGTGCGGAAGAAATCGCCCTCGTGCTCCACAAACACCTGGGTCTTGTGCTTGAGCCGCCGGAAGGCGCTGGCGTGGATGATGCGGTCGCGGTCGCGCTGAAAACAGGTGCGGAACGCGCTTTCCTCTTCGGCGCACAGCTGTCCGCGGCTGGCCTCCGGCACGCAAGCGTAGCGGGCTGTCATGGTCTGCTCTCCATACCCTCGGATATCCCGCGTCTTGCCGCGTGTTATACCGTCACATATATTCCGGACAGCGATGAAAAGAAACGCCCCAGCCGGAGCTCGTCCATGCAAGTCCCGCCCAAAGTCACCAGCCGCGCCTTCGAACGCCTGGCCGAGATTGGCGCCGCCGCCGGCGGCCACGCCCTGCGGATCGCGGTGGAGGGCGGGGGCTGTTCGGGCTTTCAGTACGAAATCGCGCTCGACGCGCCGGCCGAGGACGATCTGAAGCTCGAAGGCGCGGGGGAGACGGTTGTGGTGGACGCGGTGTCCCTGCCCTTTTTGGCCGGCGCGACCATCGACTTCTCCGAAGAGCTGATCGGCGCCCGGTTCACCATCGACAACCCGAACGCCACATCCTCTTGCGGCTGCGGCACCTCGTTCTCAATGTAACGCCGCGCGGGCGAATACCTCGAAAAACGGCGCGAAATGGGGGCTGGACGCTTCGGCCTCCGCCAGCACGTCCGGTTGGCGTAGATGGGGTAGCACGCGTGGGCGCATCCGGTCCCAATCCGCGCTGCGGCCCTCCATATCCATGAGGGCGCGGGACAGATCGCGCAACGCGCTGGGGCGTGGCTGGGGCGCCGCGAAGGCGAACGGGGCGTCTGGCAACGGCGCAGCGCGCAGATCGGGCGCCGCCGCGCAGGCCAGCCATTGGCACATCAGATAAAGGTGGTAATCGTCCTCGGCGCCCGCGCCCGGGACGATCCGGACGGCGCGCAGGCCCTCCAGCACCGCGCCCTCCCAGATCGGGCTGGGTGTCTGCCCGGCAAAGCGCAATGCGACGCAAATCTCGGCCAGCAGGTCGATGTCCTGGGCCAGAAACGCCTGCAGCCCGGCGAAGTCCAGACTGCGCAGCGCGCCCCGTGTCAGGTGCGGATCGCGGCGCCCGTAGGCGCTGAGGTAGAAGACGATATGGGTCAACTCGTACGCCGCCTTGCGGTTCGGCAGGCCAAAGGTCGCGGGCCGCGCGGCGAAGGCGCGCAAGCGGTCCTCAAGTCCCGGATCGGGCAATGTGATGCCCCGGCGCGACAGGAGCCACGCCGCCTCCCCCCGTTGCAGATCGCTCAACTCCGCCGCGACAAGATCGCTGCGCTGCACGCGCTGGGCCATCGCGCCGCTTTGATCGCCAGGCAGGCCCAACGCCTCCAGATCGAGGCAGATCGACAGCCAGAAGCGGTAATATTGGGGAAAAAACGCCATCCGCCGCGGCAGATCGGCGTAGATCGCGGCGTAGACTTCCGGATCGGCAAGCGGCGTGCCCGTCGCGACGCACACACTGAGGAATTCCGCATTTTCCTTCAGCCAGTACACGTCGCCGTCCGGTCGCCGTCCTGTGGCGACAGCGCGCGCCAGCCCAGCGGCGCGCGGGCGCCAGGGCTGGCGAGCATGCGGCACGTGAAGGGGAATGACACGCATATCTTGCACCTGCCGCACGCCGCCCATGGCTCAGCTGCTCGTGCTGAAGAGGTGCGTGCCGGTGCCATCGGCCAGCTGCCCACCCGCCGGCGCCGAGCCGGAGGAGTAGAGGCCGGTCGCCGCGCCCCGCTGCATTGGCGCGGAGCCCGAGGAGAACATCTCGGCCCCCTGCCCGCCCAGCATATCGCTGCCGCAAGGCGCCGAGCCGGAGGAGAACATGGATGTGCCGCGGCCTTCCAGCAGGTCGTCGGTCTGGACGGGCGTGAGGTCGAGTTTACGTGCAGTGTTCATGGTCGCGTCCTTCCTTTGCAATCATAGCGAGAACAGCTCCAAGGCTTGCTATCTTTGCGTGTTTTGCAAAGCGGTTTTTCACCCATAGGGTGTAGAGCCGGCCGGTTATCCACATCCCGAATCGGATCAAGCGGCCTTCGCGGCCAAAGCTTTGACGCGCTCCGCGCGGCCGCCGAAAAAAAGTTGTCCACAGAGCGTCTCGGGCCGTGTCAATCCCCCGGATGATGCGGCTCAGCCCCGGCCGAAGGCGCGAATCGTACCCTTGCCGCCGCCCCGCCCTTGCGCCACATCTGGACGCAGACGACAGGGAGAGCGGCCATGAAGATCGCCACGTTCAACATCAACGGCATCAAGGCGCGCATCAATGCGCTGCCGGCGTGGCTGGACGACGCGCAGCCCGACATTGCGATCCTGCAGGAGATCAAATCGGTCGACGAGGCCTTCCCCGCCGCCCCGTTCGAGGAGCGCGGCTACAACGTCTACACCCACGGTCAGAAGAGCTTTAACGGCGTCGCGATCCTGTCCAAACATCCTTTGGAGGACGTCACGCGCGGCCTACCGGGTGACGCGGACGACGCGCAGGCCCGCTATATCGAGGCGACTGTGGTCGGCGATCACAGTGCGCTGCGGCTTTGCGGTCTGTATCTGCCCAACGGCAACCCGGCGCCGGGGCCGAAATTCGACTACAAGCTGGCGTGGATGGAGCGGCTGCGCGCCCGGGCTCAGGCGCTGCTGGACGAAGAGACGCCGTTCCTGATGACCGGGGATTACAACATCATCCCCCAGGCCGAAGATGCGGCCCGGCCCGAGGCGTGGCAGGAGGATGCCCTGCACCGGATGGAGGCCCGCACCGCCTGGCGCCACCTGTTGAACCTGGGCCTGACGGAGGCCGTGCGCACCCGCGACGCGCGCCCGGGCCTTTATTCCTTTTGGGACTACCAGGCGGGCGCCTGGAACCGCGACGACGGCATTCGCATCGACCACGTTCTTCTGTGCCCCTTCGCCGCCGACAGACTGCGCGATGCAGGCATCGACCGGGACGTCCGCGCCGGTGACAAACCGTCAGATCACGTCCCTGTTTGGGTCGAGATGGACGTGTGAGGCAGACGGTCCTAAGGGAATGGTTCCGAGCATTACCCCAGCGGCGCACAGGGTGGCAGAGGTCGCGCCGTGAGTTATTTTTGGCCAAGTGAAGGGTGGATCACCGGGCCTTGGATGGCGGTGTCGGCGCGTCTTCGGTGACGTCATAATCGTAGAGCCAATCCAGCCGCGATGGCATCAGACGCGGCGCGAGGCGGTCGAGCACCCGCAGCCCGGTATGGGCCACAACCCGCTTTGCGCCGCTCAGATGGTAGTTCCGCGCGTTGGCATTGGCCGCCGCGATGGCGCGCGTAACCCGCGGCACGCGGGCCGCCTGGTACGCTTTGACCGCCTGTTTGCGCGGCAGCGCGTCGAAATGGGCCGCGACGCTCCACGCATCCTCGAGGGCGAGGTTCGCGCCCTGGGCAAGAAAGGGCAGCGTCGGGTGCGCCGCATCGCCCAACAGCGCCATGTGGCGCGTGCCCCAGGACGGGGCAATCGGGTGACGGAAGAGGCCCCACAGAAACGTCTCTGTCACCTCGGCCAGCACAGCGCGTAGGTCCGGTGCGCAATCGGCGAAGGCAGCGCGCAAGTGTGCGGGCGCGTCCCGGTGATACCAGCCTTCCGCGGCCCAATCGGACCGCTCCTGCACCGCGACGATGTTCGTACGCCCGCCGCGCAGCGGATAGGTCACGACGTGCCGACCGGGCGCCATCCACACGCGGGCCACGGGCGGGTGCGACCGGTGCAAGATCGCGCGCCAGGCCACCTGCCCGGTGAAGAAGGGCCGCTCCGCCCCGTTCAGCCGCGCGCGCAGGGCTGAGTGCAAGCCATCGGCCCCCAGGATGATGTCGGCATCGAGGTCGCTGGGATCGAGGATCCGGGCACCGAGCTGCAGCGCGACCCCCGCCGACTGCGCAGCCGCTTCGAGCGCGGAGAGCAGATCGGCCCGGTGCAGAAAGTGATAGGGCCGCTGCCCCAGATCAAACTGCGCCAGCGCCGCGCCTGACAGGGCGCAGGTGGGCACCACCGCCTCCGCCGCGATGCCGCCGGGCGCGTGATCGACGCCAAGGGCCCGCAGCACGCAGGCCCCGTTGGGGGTGACTTGCAGTCCGGCGCCGACCTCCGTCAACGCGGGGGCCTTTTCGTGGACCGTGACCCGGGCGCCGCGCTGCGCGCAGGCGGTGGCGGCGGTCACGCCCGCGATCCCGCCGCCGATGATGGCGACGCGCTGGCCCTTTAGATGACCGCTCATCCCCGCGCCTTAATCGTCGCGGTGCACTTTCTCGCGCCGCTCGTGACGCTCCTGCGCCTCCAGGCTCATCGTCGCGATGGGCCGCGCGTCAAGCCGCTTGAGCGAGATCGGATCGCCGGTGACGATGCAGTAGCCATACTCGCCCTCATCGATCCGGCGCAGGGCCGCGTCGATCTTGGCGACCAGCTTGCGCTGGCGGTCGCGGGTGCGCAGCTCCAGCGCGCGGTCCGTTTCCTCCGACGCGCGGTCGGCGACGTCCGGGATGTTGCGCGTGCCGTCTTGCAGCCCTTCGATCGTGTCGCGGCTGCCGGCCAGAAGCTCGTCCTTCCAGGTCAGCAGTTTGCGGCGAAAATACTCGACTTGCCGGTCGTTCATGAACGGCTCGTCCTCGGCCGGGCGGTAATCGTCCGGCACAAACACTTCCTGTTTCATCGACTTCCCCTCATTTGTGCGCGCGGGCTCAGGCGTCATTTTTGTCCCTTTCAACCACTGCGCACTCCCTGCCGCTGCGTCTACAAAGGCGGGCCCGGATTGTCACTACACAAACCGGCGCTAGCATTGCTAAAAGCCTGGAAGGCCAGCGCGAAGGACCCGATAAGTTGAAATTCTCCAGCACAGACAAGTATGTGGCGACCGATGATTTGACCATCGCCGTCAACGCCGCAGTGACCCTCGAACGCCCGCTGCTGGTCAAGGGCGAGCCGGGGACCGGCAAGACGGAACTGGCCAAACAGGTCGCCAGCGGGCTCGGCCTGCGCCTGATCGAGTGGAACATAAAATCCACCACCCGGGCCCAGCAGGGCCTTTATGAATACGACGCCGTATCGCGCCTGCGCGACAGCCAGCTGGGCGAGGAGAAGGTCCACGACGTCGCCAACTACATCCGCAAGGGCAAGCTGTGGGAGG
Organism: Pseudomonadota bacterium; assembly: GCA_039178165.1. Lineage (GTDB taxonomy): Bacteria > Pseudomonadota > Alphaproteobacteria > Rhodobacterales > Rhodobacteraceae > JBCBCP01. The sequence continues at coordinate 34,262 of JBCDFL010000005.1, forward strand.
CGTTCGAGGCCGGCGAGAAAGTTGTCCTGCTGATCGACGAAATCGACAAGGCCGACATCGAGTTCCCGAACGACCTGCTGCAAGAACTCGATAAGATGGAGTTCTACGTTTACGAGACGGGCCAGACCATCAAGGCGGAGAACCGCCCGGTCGTCATCATCACCTCCAACAACGAAAAAGAGCTGCCCGACGCCTTCCTGCGCCGCTGTTTCTTCCACTACATCCGCTTCCCGGACATGGAGACGATGAAGCAGATCGTCGAGGTCCACCATCCGGGCATCAAAGAGGCGCTGCTGACCACCGCGCTGACCCAGTTTTTCGAGGTGCGCGAGCAGGCAGGCCTGAAGAAAAAGCCATCGACCTCCGAAGTGCTGGACTGGCTGAAGCTGCTGCTGGCCGAGGATATGAGCGCCGAGGACCTCAAATCCGGCGGCGCCAACGCCCTGCCCAAACTGCACGGTGCGCTGCTGAAGAACGAGCAGGACGTACACCTGTTCGAACGGCTGGCCTTCATGGCCCGGCGCGAGGGGCGCTAAACGCGGCCCTTTAGGTGCGCAATTTTTGCGCACCGCTCCCCGTCCCCAATACGCAAAAAGACGCGCACACCGCGCATGCTGTGCGCAGCGTACATATGCGCCCGCGCCGCCCGCCTTATTTCGCCACAATTTGCCCCAATTTTGCCTCAATTGCTTCCTAACAAGGCCCGGATGAGGGGCGACAAGACCTCCATTCATGCTTTTGAGGCAGGCAGATAATAACGATGAATGGTACCGACGCACCCTTGGTGCGCCCTCTTGCCCGTGCTGACAGGTCCGCTTGGACGCCGCTGTGGCGCGCCTATCTGGACTTTTACGAAACGACCCTCCCGGACAGCCACTACAACGACCTGTGGGCGCGCCTGATGGGCGACGATCCGCACGATTTCAACGGCTTGTGCGCCGAAGTTGATGGCAGGATCGTCGGCATCACCCATTACCTGTTCCACCGCCACGCCTGGCGGCCGGAGCGGGTCTGCTACCTCCAGGACCTCTATGCCGACCCGTCCGTCCGCCGCACCGGCGTCGGGCGTGCGCTGATCGAGGGCGTCTACGCCGCCGCGGACGCCGAAGGTGCGCCGTCGGTCTACTGGATGACGCAGGAGTTCAATTCGGTCGCGCGGGTGCTTTACGACCGGGTCGGGGCGCGCACGCCCTTTATCCGCTACACCGGGGGGGCCGCTTGATGCTGATGCGCCGCCTCGTGATGCCGCTGGCGCTGGTGCTGAATGCCTGCGTGCCGGCGACCCCGCTGCAGGATACCGCCACGCGGGCCGTGCAGGTCGCGACCTCCGACCTGCCGCCAATGAAAAGCTTCGGCGCCCCACGCCCCCAGCGGACGGGAAAGGCGAATTCCGACATCGCGCTCGACTTCATCGAGCTGGCCTTTGCCCTGGAATCGGGCCGCGACCTGCCGGTTTTGACCCGGTTCGAGGGGCCGATCTCCGTCCGGGTGACCGGCCAGCCGCCCGCCACGTTGCAAAGCGATCTGGGCATGCTGCTGCGCCGGCTGCAAACCGAGGCCCGGATCGACATCCGCCAAGTCTCCGCCCGGTCCAAGGCCAACATCACGATCGAGGCCGTCAGCCGCGCCGACATCCGCCGCGCCCTGCCCCACGCCGCCTGTTTCGTGGTGCCGGGGATCACGACGCTGAAAGATTACAAGGCCGCGCGCCGCACCGCCCGCACGAATTGGACGCTGCTGCGCACGCGGCAAAAACTGGCGATCTTCCTGCCCGCCGACGCCTCCCCCCAAGAGGTGCGCGATTGTCTGCACGAGGAACTGGCCCAGGCCATCGGGCCGCTCAACGACCTCTACCGCTTGCCCGACAGCGTCTTCAACGACGACAACGTCCACACGGTTCTGACCGGCTTCGACATGCTGATCCTGCGGGCCTACTACGATCCGGCGCTGAAATCGGGCATGACCCGCGGCCAGGTGGCGACGAAGCTGCCGGCAATCCTGCGGCGCATCAACCCCGCCGGCGAAGGCCAGCGCCCGACGCTTTACACCCGTACGCCGCGCGCCTGGTCCGAAGCGGTGCAAACGGCTCTTGGCCCCGGCGCCAACCCGTCCCAGCGGCGCAGTGCCGCGGCCCGCGCGCTGAAGATCGCCTCGGCCATGGGCTGGCAGGACCACCGCCGCGCATTCGCCCATTACGCCAAGGGCCGGCTGCTGCTGTCCACCGATCCGGCGGAGGCACAGCGCCATTTCAGCGCCGCCGACGCCTTCTATGCCCGCACGCCGGGCGCGCATCTACACCGCGCCTATGTCGCCACGCAGCTGGCCGCCTTCGCGATCAGCCAGGGCGATGGCACCTCCGCCCTCATGCTTATCGCGCCCTATGTCGACCGGGCCGCACAGAACGAAAACGCTGCGCTCCTGAGCACGCTGATGCTGCTGCGCGCCGAAGCGCTGGAGCTTCAGGGCCGCATGTCGGAGGCGCAGGCCGTGCGTCTGGACTCGCTCGGGTGGGCACGCTACGGGTTCGGCCCGGACTGGGCCGTGCGCGCGAAACTGCGGGAGATTGCGGCGCTCAGCCCGACCTGAGGCGGAGGCGCGGATGATCGTTATTGGACTGGCTCTGCTGGGCGCTTTGATCGGTGGGACGACGGCCTACCGCCGCCGCGGCAACGGCAAGGACATCGCGCAATACGCCGCCGGCTACGCGATCGCCTTCGCGCTTTTGGGGATGATCGTCACGGTCTTTCTGCACCGGGCGATGGTGTAGCCAAAACGAACCGTCGCTGTTTTTTGGCGCTGAGCCTTACGGCATCCGCGAGGATGCCGACCAAGCGTGACGCGCAGCGGCGCGCGGCGCCCGGCAGCGTATCGCGAAGCGATGCGCGAAAGGGACGCCGGCCGCCCCCCTGCGGCCAGCGTGTCCCTCGCCACCCGCGCGGCAGGCTTGGGGCTGAGCCGCATCGCTGTTGTTTCGGTGACTGACCGCACTTTGCCGTCATTGTATGTACGGCGGGCGATGAATGCGCGCTACAAAAGAGCGAGGTTTCACTTCAAAGCCCGAGGCGCTTAGCCAATGGGCCTCCGCAAGGAGGCCGACACGCCGGCCGCCCCCCTGTGGGCGGCGTGTCCCACGCCACCCACGCGGCCCGCTTGAGCTAAGCACACGCGCATTTGCTCCCCAATTGTAACGCCACGCCCCGCTGGACACGCCCTGTCCCCCCACCTAGCTTCGAGCCATGTTCCTACGCTTCTTCGATCAATTGCGCCGCGCGGGTGTGCCAGTCTCCCTCCGCGAATTCCTCGCCTTCCTCGAAGGCATGAAACGGGGCCTCGCCACCTACGAAGTGGAGGCGTTCTACTACCTCGCCCGCGTCGCCATGGTTAAGGACGAGCGCAATATCGACAAATTCGACCGCGCCTTCGCCGCCACCTTCGAGGGGCTGGAGGAGATCAGCATCGACCAGGTGCTGGAGGCCGTCGATATCCCGCAAGACTGGCTGGAACGGCTGGCCGAAAAGCACCTCTCCGACGAAGAGCGCAAGGAGATCGAAGCGCTCGGCGGTTTCGACAAGCTGATGGAAACGCTCAAAGAGCGGCTCGAAGAGCAAAAAAAACGCCACCAGGGCGGCAACAAGTGGATCGGCACCGCCGGCACCTCCCCTTTCGGCGCCTATGGCTACAATCCCGAAGGTGTCCGCATCGGCCAAAAGGAAAGCCGCCACCGGCGCGCGGTGAAGGTCTGGGACAAGCGCGAGTTCAAGAACCTCGACGACCAGGTCGAGCTGGGCACCCGCAACATCAAAGTCGCGCTCAAACGCCTGCGCCGCTGGGCCCGCGACGGCGCCGCCGAAGAGCTGGACCTGAACGGCACCATCCGCGCCACCGCCGAACACGGCTATCTCGACGTCAAAACCCGCCCCGAGCGGCGCAATGCGGTGAAGGTGCTGCTCTTCCTCGACGTCGGCGGGTCGATGGACCCGCATGTGAAGGTCGTCGAAGAGCTGTTCTCAGCGGCCAAGTCGGAGTTCAAGAATTTCGAGTATTTCTACTTCCACAACTGCCTTTACGAAGGCGTCTGGAAGGACAATCGCCGCCGCTGGGACGACCAGCAATCCACGGCAGAGATCCTGCGCACCTACGGGCCGGACTACAAATGCATCTTCGTCGGGGACGCGTCCATGTCGCCGTATGAGATCGCCTATCCCGGCGGCGCGAACGAGCATTGGAACTCCGAAGCCGGCCAGGTCTGGCTGGGCCGGGCGCGGGATCAGTGGGCCTCCACCCTCTGGATCAACCCGGTGCCGGAAAAATACTGGGGCTACACCCACTCCATCCAGATGATCCAAGAGATCTTCGGCCCCGACAAAATGGTGCCGATGACGCTGGAGGGGCTCAGCCGCGGGATGCGTGCCCTCACCCGCTAGGGGTCAGAACAGCTGAATATCGGACCGGGCGGAAACGACCGGCGATTGTTTGAACGGAATCGGTGCCAAAACCGGCGCCGCGCTGGCGTCAGCGCGGGTCGGCGGCACATACCCCGCCGGTGCGCGCGATCCGCACGCGCCAAGCAAGGCCAGCGCCGCAATCAGGAACGCAAGGCGTATCATGGAGTACATCCTTCTGCTCGGTACTCTTTATTATTGCGAAGAGCTTACGCACAGAATGTGGCGCAAATCGGGCGATTGTTTCGATTTGCCGATTTTTTTCGTCCCAGCACCGCGATTGTCTACAAAAGCGTGATCTGCCCGCGGGCCGACAGACTGCCCTCGACGCTCCGAGACCGAGGCGCGGTGGTAGTGCAAGCCCGCCTGCCCCTGGGCGGGCGGCCGTGCTTCATCTTCGCGCAACGCCTGAAATGCCAGCGTGTCCAGCCCGGCGGACCGGGTCGCGGGTATGTGGGTCTCGGGCACCTGCCCGCCGCACGCGGCAAGGGCCAGGCACAGGGGCAAAAGCGCGGCGCGCAAGGTCATCGGAGATCTCCATTCCTCGCCTCTCCGCCGCTACGGGGACGATGGTGCGCCAATCGGGCCATTGTTTCGAAAATGCGTTAGTTAAATTTGCAATTGCCAGGATCCGCGCGGCGCTCCTACCGTGCGACATGTCCAACGCCCCCGTGACCGAGATCGACCCCGCCGCCTTCGCCGCCGACCCCTACCCCGCCCTCGCGCGGATGCGGGAGGAGGCGCCCATCACCTACGTGCCGCAGCTGGGCGCGACGCTCTTCACCCGGCGCGACGACATCTTCACGCACGAGAAGCGGATCGACGTCTTCTCCTCCGACCAACCGTCGGGCCTGCTGACCAAGGTCATGGGCGCCAACATGATGCGCAAGGACGGCGCCGCGCACATGAGCGAGCGCAAGGCGCTCTTCCCCGCGCTCAGCCCGCGCACCGTACGGGACCGTCTGGAAGCCCAGTTCGCGGAGATCGTACAGGGCCACCTGGACCGCCTGCGCCCCACGGGCCGCGCGGACCTCGTGACCGATTTCGCGATGCCGGTCAGCGCCGATGCCCTGCGGGTGATGACCGGCCTGACCAATATGAGCGCCGCCGACATGGACGCAGCCAGCCAGGCGATGCTGGACGCAGCCGCGAACTACCAGCGCGACCCGGCCATCAACCGCCGCGGCTTCGGCTGGGCAGAGACGGTGCGCGACCTGATCGCGGAGCGCCTACCCCACTTACAGGCCAATCCGGACCATTCCATCATCTCCGTCTTCGATCAGGCGGGCCTGGACCTCGACGCCATCGCCGGCAATGTCCGCGTCATCATCGGCGGCGGCCAGAACGAGCCGCGCGACGCCATCGCCGGCACCGCCTGGGCAATGCTGGCGCACCCGGACCAACACGCGCTGGTGCAGGGCGGCACGCACAGCTACGCGGACGCCTTCGCGGAATATATCCGCCTCAACGCGCCCATCGGCATGTCCCCGCGCCGCGTCGCCCGCCCCGACAGAGAGGCCGGCGTCGCGTTCGAGGAGGACGATCTGATCTTCTTCATGTTCGGCAGCGCGGGCCGGGACACGGCCCATTTCGACGCGCCCGACCGCTACGACATCACCCGCAACACCCAGGCCAGCATCGCCTTCGGCGCAGGCCCCCATTTCTGCGCGGGCGCCGCAGCGTCCAAAACGCTGATCGCCGGCCACGCGCTGCCCCAGCTTTTCGCGCAACTGCCGGGTCTGCGCCTTGCCGGCGACGTGCCCTTCCACGGCTGGGCCTTCCGCGGCCCGACGACCATGCCGGTGGAATGGGACGCCTGATCCCCTTTCACTTGGCCAAAAACAACTCGTCTATTTGTTATTTTGGCAGCTTTGCCGCCAGGGCGGAGCGTCCCGCCCTCGAAAGCGACACCGCCGGCCCCCATATAAGCGCCATGCTGAAATTCGCCCCGATCCTCCTCGCCGTGCTCTACGGCCTCGCGATGTACCGGTTCTCCGTCTGGCGCACTGGCAAAGAACTGGACGCCAACTCGACCGAGCTGGCGGACCCCATGCTGCGCACGCTGACCGACCGGATGGCGCAGGCGCTGGACCTGGAGAAGATCAAGGTTCACATCTACGAGATTGACCCGGTCAACGGCCTCGCTGCGCCCGACGGGCGGATCTTCATCACCCGCGGCTTCTACCGCAAATTCCGCTCGGGCGAGGTATCGGCGGACGAGATGGCCAGCGTCATCGCGCATGAACTGGGCCATGTCGCCCTGGGCCACACCCGCCGACGGATGATCGACTTTTCGGGCCAGAACGCGATGCGCACGGCGCTTGCCATGGTGCTCAGCCGCTTCATCCCCGGCCTCGGGGTCTGGATCGCCAACGCGCTTACATCACTGTTGGCCGCGCGGCTCAGCCGCGGGGATGAGTACGAAGCCGACGCTTACGCCGCCGCGCTTCTGACCAAGGCCGGCATCGGAATCGGCCCCCAAATCAGCCTGTTTGAGAAGCTGGAGGCGCTGACCCAATCGCGCGCCGGCGCCATGCCCGCCTGGCTGATGAGTCACCCCAAATCGGACCAGCGCATCGCAGCCCTGCGCAAACTCGAAGAGAAGTGGCAGACCCACCCGCAGCTGCCGTAGGGTGCGCATTCATTGCGCACCACACACTACATCGCCCGCTCAAGCGCCTTCCCCAGCCGCGGCAAGCGCGCCTTCTTCATCAGCGCGCGCAGCGTCCAGTCCTCCCCCGAAAGGCGCCGTGCCTCGCCCAGGACCTGCCTCGCCACGTCCGCAACCACGCCTGGCTGCGCCTCGCACACCCCTAGGAGGTAGCCGTCGGGATCGGTGCGCACCAGCCCTTCCTCCGCCAGCACGTTTCGCGGAAAATCCTTGGCGTTCAGGGTCATGATCGCGTCGGCGGAGCCTTGGACAGCCGCCGCCAGCACATGCACATCGTTTGGATCTGGCAGCCAGAACCGGTCTGCCACCCCTTCAGGCACCTGCACGGACGCGCCGGGAAACCGCGCTTCGATCAGGGCGATCTCCCCCCTGGCCTGCGCCTCTCCGCCCGGGCCCAGCTTGGCCGCCGCGCGCGCCCATTCCTCCAGCAGGCGGGGTGACCAGAGCGGCTGGAACACGCCGCTTGCCGCCACGCCCAGCACCACCTCCCGCATCACGGTCGGATAGAGTACGCAAGCGTCGATGACGATCCTCATAGGGCGAACGCCACGGCCTTGAGATACCCGCTTTCGGCCAGTTGCGGCAGCTGCGGATGATCCGGCCCCGCAAAGCCGGTATAGATCAGCGCGCTGCGCCGCCCCGCCTTGCCGATCCCGCGGGCGGAGGCGGCGCGGAACTGCGCCAGATCGGCGGCGTGCGAGCACGAACAGAGGATCAACGTGCCCCCCTCGGCCACCAGCGGGGCGGCCAGCCGGGCCACCCGCTCATAGGCGCGCAGGCCTGCATCCAGCGCAGGTTTCGCCGGGGCGAAGGCGGGCGGATCGCAGATCACCAGGTCGAACGTCGCCGCCTCGCTGCGCAGCGCGGCCAGAACGTCGAACGCGTCGCCCTGCCGCGCGGTGAAGCGCTCGGACGCGCCCATCCGCGCCGCACCCTCCGCCGCCAGCGCCAGCGCGGGCGCCGAGCCATCGACACAGAGGGCAGACGCCGCGCCGCCCGCCAGCGCCGCGAGGCCAAAGCCCCCCACATGGGAAAAGACGTCCAGCACCCGCGCGCCGGATGCCAGCCGGGCCGCAAAGGCGTGGTTTTCACGCTGATCGTAGAAAAGGCCGGTCTTCTGCCCGCCGGTGACGTCCGCCATATAGATCGCGCCGTTCATCTCCACCGGAATGGCCCCCTGCGGCGCCGCGCCAAGCAGCACGGCGGAGACATAGTCCAATCCTTCCAGCGCCCGGGTCCGCCCGCCGGCATTCTTCAGCACGCAGGTCGCGCCGCATTCCTCCGCCAAAACGGCGGCGAGAGCGCCCGCCGCCCGCTCGGCCCAGGCCGCATTCGGCTGCAGAACACACGTCTCCCCGAAGCGGTCGATGACCACGCCGGGCAAGCCATCCGCCTCCGCATGCACCAGGCGGTAAAAAGGGGTGGGATACAGCCGCGCCCGCCGCGCGAGCGCCGCCCGCAGCCGCGCCGCCAGCCAGGACGCATCGATCGCGGCGCCTGGATCGCGGTCCATCATGCGCGCTGCGATCTTGGAGGCCGGATTGACCGTGACCACCCCCATCGGCACGCGCGCATCATCCTCCAGGATCGCCATCGATCCCGGCGCCAGCGCCTTCGTGCGCCGGTCAAGGACCAGCTCGTTGGCGTAGATCCAGGGAAAGCCGTGGCGGATCGCGCGGGCATTGGCCTTGGGCCGCAGCCGCACCACCGGATAGGGCACATCAAAAAGGGGCGTCGTC